>NZ_JBIUHC010000216.1:0-14037 GCF_044627735.1 Cupriavidus sp. CuC1
CAGGATGAATAGCTGTCCGGTGGAGATGGGTGTAGGGAGAACAGCTAGTTGTTCAAAAAATGTGGGCACACCTAAGCCCCTCAGGGGGAGAGGGCCGGGGAGAGGGGTGGCTTAGCTAGGAGCAACTTGAAGCAAAGCCCATGGTGTTCCAGCACGCAGGCATAACGAGCGCCCGCCCTCTCCCCCAGCCCCTCTCCCGCGCGCGGGAGAGGGGAGCGAACCGGCGGCATTGAGGACGCTGGTCGAACAAACCTATCGCTGAGCTTGCTTAACCAGTTGCCATCAAAAAATATCCCCGATCACCTGCCGCAGCCATGCATGCCCCTGATCGGTCTGGTAGCGCTCATGCCAGTACAGGGACACGCTGAGTGCCGGCAGGGAGATCGGAACCTCCCTGATCACCGTACCGGTGCTGCGTGCCAGGGCGTTGGCGACGCTGCTGGGCAAAGTCGCGATCATGTCGGACGCGGCGACCACATGCGGGCAGGCCAGGTAGCTCGACAACGTGACCGCCAGTTGCCGGCTCCGGCCCAACCCTTCCAGCGCACGGTCGATCCGCTCGCTGAAGTAGCGGGTATGCGCGGCCAGGTCGATATGCTTGTAGCGCAGGAAGGCGTTGAGGTTCCAAGGGCGTTCCAGCGAGGGATGGCCGGCGCGCATCAGGCATACCGTGGGCTCCTCGAACAGGAAGCGCGCGCGCAGGTTGGGCGCCGGCTCTGGGTAGTAGCCGGCGATCAGTTCGACATGGTTGGTCTCGAGCATGCTCAGGCCGTGCTGCAGGCGCGCGGGAAACACGCGCAACTGCATATGCGGCGCTTCCTGCGCCACCCTGGCCACGACCTTGGGCAACACGGTGAACTGGACATAGTCGGTTGCATAGATGGAGATCACCCGCTTGCTGCTGGCCGGCGAGAATTCCTCGCGCGGGGCGGTGGCGGCTTGCCACTGCTGCAGGATAGGGGCAAAGGTCCGGTGCAACTCCAGCGCCCGTGCGGTGGCCTTCCACTGCGCGCCTTCGCGTACCAGCAGCGGGTCATTGAACAGCCGCCGCAGGCGGCTCAGCGCCGCGCTCATGGCGGGCTGGGAAAGCTGCATCTGCTCGGCCGCACGGGACACGTTGCGGCACGAAATCAGTGCATCGAAGTGCGTGACAAGGTTCAGGTCGGCACTTTTCATGGGCTTGGATCCATTAGGAATACAGCTTAAGCGAGCGCCGTGCCAGCGCCAAAGGCTGTCAACGTGCATTGGCAGCCATGGCAGCGGCGGCGCGCAGTATTTGTCTGATGGATACCAGTATAAAGGCGACTGTATCGCGTAGCGGCCGGCGGCCTGCCTAATATGGGGTCAACCGGCTTTCGTCGCGCCGGCCTCGATGCCGCTGGGCGAAGTACCCGGCGCACGGGGTCCGGCCAGCCTGCCAGCCCGAAACCAGGGCACGCGGGCGCTGCGCAGCCGGTTCCCCCACTACGGAGAACGAAGCGATGCCGCGCCTGAAGCACCTGTTGTCCTGCCTCCCCGTCTTGTGTCCGCTCCTGCTGGGCAGCACCGGCGCGCACGCGCAGGCCCCCTGGCCGGCCAAGGTGATCCGCCTGGTTGTGCCGTTTGCCGCGGGCGGTTCGACGGACCTGATCGCGCGCAAGATCGCGGAGGACCTGGGGGAGCGCGTCAAGGGCACCGTGGTGGTGGAGAACCGGCCCGGCGCGGGCGGCACGGTGGGCAGCGAGTTCGTAGCGCGCCAGCCGGCGGATGGCTACACCATCCTGATGGGTTCGGTGAGCACCCATGCGGTGGCGCCCAGCCTGTTCGCCAAGCTGCCATACGACCCGCTCAAGGACTTCACGCCGCTCACCATGGTCGCCACCATCCCCAACGTGCTCGTGGTGAACAACGCGGTGCCGGCCGGCAATATGAAAGAGTTCGTGGGCCTGCTCAAGCGCGAGCCGGGCAAGTACGCCTTTGCCTCCAATGGCCAGGGCACATCGAACCATCTGGCCTACGAGCTGTTCAAGTCCACCGCAGGGGTATCGCTCACCCATGTGCCCTACAAGGGCTCTGGCCCCGCCATGGCCGACCTGATCGGCGGGCATGTCAACAGCATGATGGATGTGGTGATGACCTCCTACAGCTACATCAAGGGTGGCAAGCTCAAACCCATCGCCGTGACGTCGCTCACGCGCTCGCCGATGCTGCCGGAGGTGCCCACGGTGGCGGAGTCCGGCTATCCGGGTTTCGAGGCCATTGTCTGGTTCGGCCTGTTCGGGCCGCCGAATATGCCGCCCGAGATCGCGGGCCGCCTGTCGCGCGAACTGATGGCGGTCATGCATGACAAGAAGATGAGCGGCTACCTCACCGAGCAAGGCGCCCAGCCGTCAGGCATGTCCCCGGCGGAGTTCACGCAGTTCATCCGTACCGACATCGCCAAATGGCACAAGGTGGCGGCGGCCGCCGGCATCAAGCCCGAATGAGATGCTGCCGGGCTGCCCCTGCCGCCAGGCAGGCAGCCAAGGCGCGCGTCCGACTCCCGATCTCCCCAACACCCAGCTCCCCATCCTCACCAGCGCAACCCAGGAACCCAACATGTACCGAATCGGTATCGACGTCGGTGGCACCTTCACCGACTTCACCATGATCGACGAGGCGGCCGGGGCCGTGCAGTTCCATAAAGTCCCCTCCACCCCGCACGACCCGTCCGAGGCCATCGAGCGCGGCATTGCCGAACTGCTGCGCGAGCACGGCGTGGCGCCCGCCGAGGTGGCGCACGTGGGCCACGGCACCACCGTGGCCACCAATCTCATCATCGAGCGCAAAGGCGCGGCGGTGGGCCTGATCACCACCCAGGGCTTCCGCGACATCCTGGAAATCGGCCGGCAGACCCGCCCTCACCTGTTCGACTACAGCGTGACCAAGCCGCCGGTGCTGGTGCCCCGCGCGCACCGCATCGAAGTGCCGGAGCGGCTGGATGCGCAGGGCCAGGTGGTCACGCCACTGGACGAAGCGGCCGTGCGCCGCGCCGCGCAAGCCTTGCGCGCCGCCGGCCTGGAGGCGGTGACGATCTGCTTCCTGCATGCCTACCGCAATCCGGCACACGAGCAGCGCGCCCGGACCATCGTGGAAGAGGTCATGCCCGGCGCATATATCAGCCTGTCGAGCGAGGTACTGCCGGAATTCCGCGAGTACGAGCGGCTTTCCACCACCGTGCTGAACGCTGCCGTGGGCCCGCGCATGGCACGCTACCTGGACCGCTTCATGGCACGCGTGGCCGAGCTGGGCATTGCCCAGCGGCCCTACACCATCCATTCCAACGGCGGCCTGATGTCGGCCGCCGCGGTGCGCCAGTATCCGGTGCGCACCTGCCTCTCCGGCCCCGCCGCCGGCGTGGTGGGCGCGGCAGCGGTGGGCCGCGCCATCGGCCGGCCCGACCTGGTCACCTTCGATGTCGGCGGCACCAGCACCGACGTCTCGCTGATTTCCGCGGGCCGGCCGCTGTTCACCTCGAACCGCCACGTGGCTGGCTATCCGGTCAAGACGCCGATGGTGGACATCCACGTGATCGGCGCGGGCGGCGGCAGCATCGCCTGGCGTGACGACGCCGGCTCGCTCAAGGTCGGCCCGCATAGCGCGGGGGCCGTGCCCGGCCCCGTGGGCTATGCGCGCGGGGGCACCGAGCCCACCATCACCGATGCGCAGATCACGCTGCAGCGCCTCAACCCGGTCGCGCTGCTCAAGGGCCGCATGCCGGTGGACCTGGCGGGTGCCCGCCGCGTGATTGCCGAGCAGGTGGCAGCGCCGCTGGGGATCCCGCTGGAAGACGCCGCCGAGGGCATCATCCGCATCGCCAACGCCAATATGAGCCGCGCCATCCGCGCCGTGTCCACCGAGCGCGGCTACGACCTGTCGCGGTTCGCGCTGTACGCCTATGGCGGGGCCGGGCCGCTGCATGCGGTGGAGGTGGCCGAGGAATGCGGCATTCCCAAAGTGATCGTGCCGCAGGAGCCTGGCACCATGTGCGCGCGCGGCATCCTGCTGACCGATATCTCGTTCGACTTCGTGCGCAGTGAGATCTCGCTGGCCGATGGCGACGGCTGGGAAGGCGTGGTCAGTGCTTTCGCCCAGTTGCGCGGCGAGGCGCAGGCCTGGCTCGAGGCCGAGCATGTGGCGCCGGCCAGCCAGCGCCTGCACTACGCCATCGATGCCCGCTACGACGGCCAGAACTTCGAGGTCCAGGTGCCCATGGAGGCCATCGACGGCGACCAGCTGGCGCCCTTCCTGGCGGCGTTCGAGGCCGAGCATGCGCGCGAGTACGGCTACCAGGTGCCGGGACGGGCGGTGCAGATCATCAACTGCCGGGTGCAGGCGGTCGGCAACGTCATCAAGGCCCCGCTCGCGCAGGCCCGTGCCGGCGGCACGCTGGCCCAGTCCCTGACGGGAGAACGGAAGGTCTACCACGGCCGCGCGCATGGCTGGCGCCTGTCGCCGGTCTACGACCGCGACCGGCTCTGCGCGGGCCTGCGTATCGACGGCCCGGCGGTGATCGAGGAAATGAGCTCGACCACCGTGCTCGGCCCCACCCACCATGCCGAGGTCGACGCCTATGGCAACCTCATTGTCACGGTGGCCGACGGCCAGCGTGAGTCCCACCGCACGAGCCAGCCAGGCCAGGGCATCAAAGCAAGCCAGGCAATCCAGGAAAGCGAACATGTCCATTGAATCCCCCCGCGCCGCAGACCCGAGCCAGGACGCATTGGCCGACCCCATCGAGATGGAAGTGTTCAGCAACCGGCTGCTGTCCATCACCGAGGACATGAACAACACGCTGGTGCGGGCCTCGTTCTCCACCAATATCAAGGAGCGCAAGGACTGCTCGGTGGCGCTGTTCGATGCGGCCGGGCGGCTGGTGGCCCAGGGCACGCAGATCCCGCTGCACCTGGGCTCGCTGAATGGCGCCATCGAGGCAGTGCTGGCACAGTTTCCCGCGGATACCATCCGCGACGGCGACGTCTTTATCTGCAACGACCCCTACCTGGCCAACGGCAGCCACCTGCCTGACATCAACATCGTCACGCCGGTATTCTGGGAAGGCACGCTGCGCTTCTTTACCGCCAATATCGCGCACCATTCGGACGTGGGCGGCGGGGTGCCAGGGTCCATCGCCGGCACGCTGCGCAGCATCTTCGAGGAAGGCGTGCGCATCCCGGCCTGCCGCATCGCGCGTGGCGGCGAGCTCAATGACGACCTGCTGCGCCTGGTCTGCAGCAATACGCGCGATCCGGAGGAACGCATGCTGGACCTGCGCGTGCAGATGGCCACCAACGCGCGCGGCGCCGAGGCGGTGCGCGGGCTACTGCGCCAGATGGGGCTCGAGGCAGTGCTGCGCTCGGTGGAAGACGTGATCCGCTATACCCGCCGCAGGCTGGCCAACCGCGTGGCCGAGCTGCGCGAGGGCAACTACACGTTCACCAGCTACCTGGACGACGACGGCATGGGAGGCGATCCGGTGCCCATCTGCGTTACCCTGACCGTGGCGCAAGGAAGACTGCATTTCGACTTCACCGGCTCAGGCAAGCAGGCGCGCGGCGCCATGAACCTGCCGATCAATGCTTTGCGCGCCACCGTGTACTACGCCGTCAAGGCGCTGCTGGACCCGGAGCTCGTGCCCAATGCCGGCATGTTCGACCCCATCAGCATCAGCGCGCCGCGCGGCACCATCACCAATCCCGAGCCGCCCGCGGCGGTGGGTGCGCGCTCCATCACCGCGCAGAAGGTAGCGGGCGCCATCTTCGGCGCCTTCCGCGGCCTGCTGCCGGCGGAAAAGATCATGGCCTCGGGCAATGACTCCTGCCCGGCTATCGTGTTCTCCGGGCGCTTGCGCCAGCGTGCGGGCGACTTTGTCTACCTGGAGACGATCGGCGGCGGCAGCGGCGCACGCTATGACGGCGACGGCATGGACGCGGTGCACGTGCATATGACGAACACGTCCAACCTACCGGTCGAGGCGCTGGAGAACGAGTATCCGCTGCGCATGGACGAGTACGCGATGATTCCCGACTCCGGCGGCGCCGGCCGCACGCGCGGGGGCCTAGGCATCGCCAAGCAGATCCGCGCGCTGGTGCCGGGCATAGTCTTTTCCGCGCGCTCGGACAGCCATACGGTGGGCGTGCCCGCCGGCGTCGATGGCGGCAATGACGGCCGCCGCGCGCGGCTGGTGCGGAACTCCGGCACCGCGCAGCAAAGCGAGCTGTTCTCCAAGACCGCCAATATCGCGCTGGAGGCCGGCGAGAGCGTGCGCATGGAAACGCCGGGCGGCGGCGGCTATGGCGATCCCGCGCAGCGCAGCGCCCAGGCACTGGCGCGGGACCTGCGCGACGGCAAGGTGACGCCCGCCGTGGCGCAGCAAGCCTATCCCGGCTACGTCGACGACCTGCCCTAAGCTGCGAGCGGCACGCGAGCGGCACAAGCGGCGCGGTCGGACCTGCGCCGCTTGTGGCGACCCACCCTCATGCCACCACGAGTTGCGGGTCCAACTGGGCGAGCGCGAACGCACGCGTGTGGGCGATAAACGATTTCAGCAACAGCGACGGCGGCCGCTGGGTCGAAAACAGCACGGAAAAATCCGTGGTCAATTGCGGCTCGAAGACGCGAAAGCAAATGCCCTTGCCGCGATACTCCAGCGCGGTGATCGGATCGATCAGCGCCACCCCCAGGCCCGCCTCCACGAATGCGCAGATGCTCCACGACACCTGCGTTTCCACCTGCAACTGGCGCTCGATCCCATAGGACGCGAACAGCGCATCGATCTGCAGGCGCGAATCCAGCGCGCGCGGATGCGAGACAAATTTCTCGCCCGCCAGGTCATGCGGCCGGATCACCGCCTCGGCGCACAGCCGGTGCCCGACCGGCAGCGCGCACACCATCCGCGTGGAGATCAGCCGCTCGCCATGCGTACTGGGGTGGTTCATCGACAGGATCGCCAGGCCGACATCGCAGCGCTGCCCCACCACCATGTCCACCACGGTGCGGGATGAGTGCGTCAGCATGGAGATCTGCGTCTGACCGTGCTGCGTCAGGAACTCCGCGATGGCGCGCGGCAGGAAGGACAAGGCCAGCGCGGGCGCCGCCGCAATCTGCAGCGAGCCGCGCTGCAGATCGCGGATGTCCTGCGCGGCCAGCGCGATGCGCTCCACCCCGACCAATGAACGCTGCACCTCCTCATAGAGCACCTGCGCCTCGGCGGTCGGGTACAACCTGCCGCGCACACGCTCGAACAGGGCAAAGCCAACAGATTCCTCAAGGTCGGCAATGAGCCGGGTGGCGGCCGGCTGTGAGATGTGCAGCATTTCCGCGGCGCGCGTCACCGTCTGGCAAAGCATGACGGCGCGGAAGGCTTCAAGTTGTCGGATCTTCATCCCGCAAGTCTATAACACCATGTTATGGACAGGCCAAAAAAAAGAATTTTCCAAGTGTTGGCAGCCCCTCTAATCTATGCCAGGCAGCAAGGATTCACGCAGCCTGTTTCCGAATTTTCTGTTGCGGTGCAACCATAACTTTTTTGCATTGATTTGGTGAAGCGCCGCCCATTACCGGTGCACACGGAGGAAGGGAAAGATGAAGCAGCACATTGTGGCGGCAGCCATCCTGGCGGCATTCTCGGCATCGGCAGCCGTGGCGCAGCAGCCCACCTTGTATGTGGGTTCCTACGGCGGCTCGACCGAAAAGCTGTTCAAGGAAAAGATCATCCCGGCCTTCGAAGCAAAGGAGAAGGTCAAGGTGGTGTATGTGTCCGGCAACTCCACCGACACACTGGCCAAGCTGCAGGCGCAGAAGGGCCGGCAGGAGCTGGACGTGGTCCTGCTCGATGACGGCCCCATGTACCAGGCGGTGCAGTTCGGTTTCTGCGACACACTCAAGGATGCGCCGGTGTACAAGGAGCTGTATCCGCTTGCCCGCCTGACCGACAAGGCTACCGCCGTGGGCGTGGTGGCCACCGGCCTGGCCTACAACACCGAAGCCTTCAAGAAGGCTGGCCTGCCCAAGCCGGATTCCTGGGAGGCGCTGGCGGACAAGAAGCTGAAGCAGAAGATCGCCATCCCGCCCATCAGCAATACCTACGGCCTGCAGACGCTGGTGATGTTCGCCAAGCTGCGCAAGGGCAGCGAGCAAAGCATCGAACCCGGCTTCACCGCACTGACCAAAGAGGTGGGACCTAACGTGCTGGCCTGGGAACCGTCGCCGGGCAAGATGACCGAACTCTTCCAGAACGGCGATATCTCGCTCGCCGTGTGGGGCAGCGGCCGCGTGCAGAGCCTGAAGGATACCGGCTTCCCGGTGGAATTCGTCTACCCCAAGGAAGGCGCCCCCGCCTTGATGATCGCGGCCTGCCCGGTGGTGCAAAGCGATGTGCCCGCGCAGGCGCAGGCGCTGGTCCAGTACCTGCTGACACCGGATGTGCAGGCCATGCTGGCGGATTCGCAGGGCTGGGGGCCGGTCAATGCCAAGACCGCGCTCGATGCCAAGGTGTCGGCCAAGGTGCCCTATGGCAAGGCGCAGATCGACAAGCTGCTGCCGACCAACTGGACGCTTGTCAACGACAAGCGCGCCGAGTGGACCAACCGGTGGAACCGCACCGTGGAACGCTGAGCCAGCGCCCCCTCCCGTAGTCGCCACGACAGACGGAGCCTCTTGCGGGGGGCGCCGCGCCAACCACGAAAAGACCATGACGTTCCTTACTCTAGACAGTCTCGCCAAGGCCTATGGTGGCTTCCACGCCGTCGAAAACCTGAGCCTGGAGGTCAGGCGCGGCGAGTTCCTCTCCCTGCTCGGGCCCTCCGGCTGCGGCAAGACCACCACCCTGCAGATGATCGCCGGCTTTGTGGAGCCCACCCATGGCGGCATCCTGCTCGAGGGCCGCGATATCACTGCCCTGCGCCCGGAAAAACGCGGCATGGGCGTGGTGTTCCAGAGCTATGCGCTGTTCCCGCACATGACGGTGGCCGCCAATATCGGCTTTGGCCTGGAGATGCGCGGCGTGGCGTGCGCCGAACGCCGCCGGCGCATCGACGAGACGCTGGAACTGGTGCGCCTTGGCGGCCTTGGCAAGCGTTACCCGCGCGAGTTGTCGGGCGGCCAGCGCCAGCGCGTGGCGATTGCCCGTGCGCTGGCCATCCGGCCCGAGGTGCTGCTGCTCGACGAGCCCATGTCCAACCTCGACGCCAAGCTGCGCGAGGACATGCACATCGAGCTGCGCGCGATCCAGCGCCACCTTGGCATCACCACCATCCTGGTGACCCACGACCAGGTCGAGGCCATGACCATGAGCGACCGCATTGCCGTGATGCACGGCGGGCGCATCGTGCAGCTGGCCGCGCCCCTCGAGGCCTACGAGCGTCCGCAGTCCGCCTTTGCTTCCGGCTTCCTCGGCAAGACCAATGCTATCCGCGGCGTGGTGGAAAAGACCAACCCGCGCTGCTGCGAAGTGCGCCTGGGCGCCACGCTCGCGCATGTGCCGCACGAGGGGCGCGAGGTTGGCAAGGAGGTGCACGTCTACGTGCGCCCCGAGAAGATCCGCCTGGCGCCGGCGAATGCCGGCGGCATCCCCGCCACGGTGCAGACGCGCTTGTTCCTGGGCAATCACTGGATGCTGGAAGTGCAAAGTGCGCTCGGGCTGCTGCGCGTCAGCCAGCCCAACCATGGCGCCTCGCCGCCCGAGGAAGGTTCGGCGGTCAGCGTGCTGTGGTCGGACGATGACCTGCGGGTACTGACGGCGGAGCAACATCATGGCTGACACCACCGTCTCCACCCTGCCCTCCGGCGCCCCGGCCGCGCCCGCCAAGGCTGCCACCGCCAGCGGCGATGCGCATGCCGGATCGGCGCCCTGGCTGCTGTCGGCACCCGCCCTGCTGCTGTTCGCCGCGATGCTGCTGGTGCCGCTCGCGCTCACCGCGCTGCTGTCGTTCCATGTCTTCGACGGCACGCGCGGCGTGCTGCCCGAGCTGACCATGGCCAACTACCTGGAGGTGCTGGGCGACAGCTACTACCACGAGATCTTCCTGCGCACCGCGGGCCTTGCACTGGCCGTGACCATGCTGGCCGTTGCGCTCGGCGTGCCGGAAACCATCATCCTGGCACGCATGCAGCGTCCCTGGCGCGCGTTGTTCCTGATCGTGATCCTTGGCCCGCTGCTGATCTCGGTGGTGGTGCGCACGCTCGGTTGGGCGATCCTGCTGGGCAACAACGGGCTGATCAACGAGGCCCTGCAATGGATGGGCATTGTCGACGAACCGGTCAAGCTTGTCTTTACCCTGACCGGCCTGGTGATCGCGCTTACCCACGTGCTGATCCCATTCATGGTGATCTCCGTCTGGGCCGCGCTGCAAAAGCTCGACCCGCAGGTCGAGAACGCCGGCCTGGCCTTTGGCGCGTCGCCCTTCACCGTGTTCCGCCGCATCATCCTGCCGCAGATCCTGCCGGGCATCCTGTCGGGCGGCATCATCGTGTTCGCCCTGGCGGCATCGGCCTTCGCCACGCCGGCCATCCTTGGCGGGCGCCGCCTCAAGGTGGTCGCCACCGCGGCCTATGACGAATTCCTCAACACGCTGAACTGGCCGCTCGGCGCAACCATCGCCGTGCTGCTGCTGATCGCCAACGTGATCATCATCGTGGGCTGCAACCGGCTGGTGGAGCGGCGCTTCCGCCAGGTGTTCGAGGGCTGAGCAAGGCAAGAGAAAAAGAGAGAAGATCATGCGCAAGAACGGACTGTTTTCCCTGCTCTACCACAGCCTCTTCATCGCCTTCATCGTGGCGCCGCTGCTCGTGGTGGTGGCGGTCTCCTTCACCGGCAAGGGCTATATCTCCCTGCCCACCGACGGGCTCTCGCTGCGCTGGTTCCGCGCTATCGGCGACGCCCACGAGATTGTCGACGCGTTCTGGCTGTCGCTTTGGCTGGGGCTGGCCTCGGCCACCATCGCGGTGGCGCTGGCCGTGCCGGGCGCACTGGCGCTCACCCGTTACCGCTTTCCGGGGCGCGGCGCGCTGATGGGGTTTTTCATGTCGCCGCTGATGATCCCGCACGTGGTGCTGGGCGTGGCCTTCCTGCGCTTCTTCACCACGGTGGGCGTCAGCGGTTCGTTCTTCTGGCTGGCGCTGACGCACGTGGTGGTGGTGATGCCCTATGCGCTGCGCCTGGTGCTGGCAGCGGCGACCGGCCTGGACCGCGACGCGGAGCACGCCGCGCTGTCGCTCGGCGCGAGCCGCTTCACCGCTTTTCGGCGCGTGGTGCTGCCGCTGATCCTGCCGGGCGTGGCGGGCGGGTGGATGCTGGCCTTTATCCAGAGCTTCGACGAGCTGACCATGACCGTGTTCGTCGCCACCCCGGGCACCACCACGCTACCGGTGGCCATGTACAACCAGATTGCCCAGACCATCGATCCGCTGGTGGCCTCGGTGTCCACGGTGCTGATCGTCGGCACGCTAGTGCTGATGGTGCTGCTGGACCGCATCGTCGGGCTCGACCGCGTGCTGATCGGCAAAAACTGAACGCCCGCGCCAGGCGTCTTTCGCAACCCACTCTCATCATGACCACAAGCGATCTTATTGTCATCGGCGGCGGCCTGGTCGGCACCGCCATCGCCTACGGCGCCGCCCGCAACGGCGTGCGCGTGTCCGTGCTGGACGAGGGCGACGATGCCTTGCGTGCCTCGCGCGGCAACTTCGGCCTGGTCTGGGTCCAGGGCAAGGGCCATGGCATGGCGCCCTACGCCAGCTGGACCATGGGCTCGGCGCGGCGATGGCCGGCGCTTGCCGCCGCGCTGCTGGAAGATACCGGCATCGATGTGCAACTCAAGCAGCCGGGCGGCTTCCACCTTTGCTTTTCCGCCGAGGAGATGCAGGCGCGCGAGGCGCGGCTGCAACGCATCCAGGACGACCTTGGCGGCGATTATCCGTTCGAGATGCTGGACCACGGTGCGCTGGGCGCGCGCCTGCCCGGCATCGGCCCGGACGTGGCCGGCGCCAGTTACACGCCGATGGACGGCCATGCGAACCCGCTCAAGCTGCTGCGCGCATTGCACACGGCATGCCAGCACCGTGGTGTCCGGATACTGCCCCGGCACGGCGTGGGACAGATTGCGCGCGATGGCGCGGGCTTTGTCGTGGAAGCCGGCGGCACGCGCTTTGCGGCGCCCCGCATCGTGCTGGCGTCTGGCCTGGGCAATCGCGCGCTGGCCGGGCAGATCGGGCTGCATGCGCCGGTGGCGCCCAACCGCGGCCAGGTCCTGATCGGCGAGCGGGCCTCGCACTTCCTCGACCATCCCACCACCTACGTGCGGCAGACCGACGAGGGCACCATCCAGTTGGGCGACTCGATGGAAGATGTCGGGTTCGATGACGGCACGACGGTGGACGTGCTCGGCGCGATCGCCAGGCGTGGCGTGCGCAGTTTTCCCGCGCTGGCCAGCCTCAAGCTGGTACGCGCCTGGGGCGCCCTGCGCGTGATGACGCCGGACGGCTTCCCGATCTACCAGGAGAGCGCCGCCCGCCCCGGTGCATTCGTCACCACTTGCCACAGCGGCGTCACGCTGGCCGCCGCCCATGTGTTCCGCGTGGCGCCGTGGGTCAGCGGCGGCGCCACGCCCGAAGGCATCGACGTATTCACCGGCGACCGCTTCCTTGATACCAACCAGGTTTTTAATCATGCCCACTGAAGCCCTGTTCCGCCCGCTTGCCAACGGCGCCGCCATGGTGACGATCGAATTCAACGGCCAGCCCCTGCGCGTGCCCTGCGGGCGCAGCGTGGCCGCCGCGTTGCTGGCCAGCGGCGTGACGCCATTGCGCACCACGCCGGTCAGCGGCGCTGCGCGCGCGCCCTATTGCATGATGGGCGTGTGCTTTGAATGCCTGATGGAGATCGACGGCCAGCCCAGCCGCCAGGCTTGCCTGGTGCAGGTGCGCGAAGGCATGGCCGTGCGCAGCCAGCATGGCGCGCGCGACCTTGAACTCGATCTCGCGTTCAAGGCGCCGAAGACGGCAACCGAGACGGAGGCTGACCATGCCTGAGCATCAATTCGATATCGCCATCATCGGCGCCGGCCCGGCCGGCATGGCCGCTGCCGTGGCCGCCACCGCCCATGGTGCGCGCGTGGCGGTGCTGGACGAGCAGGAAGCCCCCGGCGGCCAGATCTACCGCGCCATCACGGCGGCCACGCCGGAGCGGCTGCGCATCCTCGGGCCTGACTACGCGGCCGGCGCCGCCCTGGCCGAGGCCTTCGCCGCCAGCGGCGCGCAGCACATCACCGGCGCGGCAGTATGGCAAGTCACACGCGAGCGGGTGGTGCATTACCTGCGCGATGGCGGCGTGGCGAGCCTGCAAGCCGGTCAGGTCATTCTTTGTACCGGCGCCATGGAGCGGCCCTTCCCGATCCCGGGCTGGACCGTGCCCGGCGTGATGACCGCGGGCGCGGCGCAGATCCTGCTCAAGAGCGCCGACCTGGCGCCCGCCGAGCCGGTGGTGCTGGCCGGATGCGGCCCGCTGCTCTACCTGCTGGGGTGGCAGTATGCGCGCGCCGGCGTGCCGATCCGTGCCATTGTCGACACCACCGATGGCGCCGACTATCGCCGCGCGCTATCCCACCTGGGCGGCGCGCTGGCCGGCTGGCGCTACCTGAAAAAAGGCCTGGCGCTGATGCGCACGCTCAGGAAGAGCGGCGTGCCCTTCTACAAAGGCGCCACCGGCCTGGCTGTCGAGGGCGACGATGCCGTGCGCGCGCTGCGCTTCACCAGCGGCGGGCGCGAACAACGCATCGAGACCCGCACCGTGCTGCTTCACCAGGGCGTGGTACCCAATACGCAGTTCACCTGGGCGCTGCGCGCCGCGCATCGGTGGGACGATGTCCAGCTGTGCTGGCAGCCGCAGGCGGACGAATGGGGCGCGCTGGACATTCCCGGCATCTCTATCGCCGGCGACGGACGCGGCATCGGCGGCGCGCTGGCGGCACGCCTGCAAGGCGAGCTCGCCGGGCTGGCCGCCGCGCACGCGGCAGGCCGGCT
>NZ_JBIUHC010000217.1:0-14009 GCF_044627735.1 Cupriavidus sp. CuC1
CATAGCGGCCTCGACTCATCCCGCCATGATATCCGAGGCGATTATTTATTCAAGCTATTTCCGGGATGTTGTACTAGTACCAGGGGCACCGAGGCGATGAGCGAGATGGGCGCGAAGTCCTTGTTGGGATCGAAGCGCAACTTTGGATACATGTTGGGCGCGACCACCATCGTCGACTGCGTCCCCAGCAGCAAGGTGTAGCCATCAGGCTTTGCGCGAGCCGCCATCTCGGCGGCAATGGTGCCGGTCGCGCCGGCCTTGTTCTCGACGACGAAAGGTTGTCCGAGGTTTTTGCCGAGCGCCTGGCCAAGTTGGCGTGCAACCAGGTCGACAGCGCCACCGGCTGAGAACCCGACCAGCAGGGTGGTCGGCTTGCTGGGATAGCTTTCCTGCGCCTGCGAACCATTCGTGGCCAGCATCAGGATCGCGGGCACTGCGCATAGGAACCGGCGGCGATAAGGCACTACATCGTGGGTCATGCTCTGTCTCCATTCGAATCGGGTGGAGCCTGCATCGAAGGCGGCTTCTCTTTGTGGGTACGGATTCCGCCGCGAGCGGTGCGCGATGGAACCGTCGGATGTCAGACGCCCTGTTGCGCCCTCCAAGCTTGATAGCGTTCCAAGTCTTCCTTGTTGGGCGGATACAGGCTAGGCAACTTTTCTCCGATTAGTCGGCCTACATTGTCGGCGGTGGTAAAAATAACAACAATTCGGTTTTTATGTCTTCAAAACACAATTATTTTTTAGTTTTATGGACACACGTGACATCGGATGCCTAAACGGGAGATTTGTTGGGTAGACATCAGACCTTGCCCGACCTCTTCGTGTTGTTTTTTTGTCTAGATAATTAGGTAATTTCAATCCGCGAATTTTTAAATGTTGGATACGTCGTGTAAAATCAAACACTTAAAAGCATCCCGGAAAGACGCACTGGAAATCCGCTTTAGCCGATTTCTTGAACTCGCGTATAGCAGGTTACTGCGGGCTAGCCGCGTATCCTCCAGTCAGGAGGGGGATGCGCGGGCGCTTTTAAGGGGTCAATTGTCCGCTATGAAATGAATTCACTTGGCATCGATAACGTCGCTCGCACGGATCAGGTTAGCCAGCCGAAAAGCACAACGCAGTTCCAGACGTTACTTGCTGCAATAGCACGCCTCACGCCCGCGGAGCTCGAAGAATTGCGGGCCTCGATGGGGAACGCCGCGCCCGAGATCTCACGTGGGCAGATGCAGCTGGCTGTGCCAAAATCGTTGGCGTCTTCTCCCGTTAGCTGTCGATGACAGCAGAGCCTTGCCGCGCCCCCCCCCAAAGGCGGCCGTGCCGAAAGCCATGACACGGGCGTCGGCAGTTGACAAGACATGTTTCTGTCCAGCAGCAACGTCTGCAGAGCTTGGCGGGACCGCTCCTATGCTCAAGGCCTGGGATGCCACTGATGCATATGTTGATGCCACGGTCGCCACAGCGACGGTGTGCGAGGCACGGTCCGGTGACTTTTTGTTTCCGGCCGACCACGTCTCCAACAGCCATGCGCAATCGATTGGTCCGGAAGAGATCACGCCATTCACGCCGGCGGAACCGGGCCTGACCCCACGGCAGGGCGCCGTGTTGGCCGTGCTGCTCGAGGGACTGCCGAACAAACTCATCGCAAGACGCCTGGGACTCACGGAAAACACCGTCAAGGAATATGTGCAAGCCATCCTCCGCAAGCTCTGCGCACCTTCCCGAGCCCAGGTGATGGTGCAGATGAATCGTTTCCGTTTGTGCTTGCCGTAGCCTGCTCCGCCGTCGTATACCGGATCCCAAGGACGCACAACTAGCTGGCGCATCGACGGTGGATGCGTCCGACGAACACCTCGGCACCGACGTCGGCGGCATGACGTCTACCCTGCCCCTATGTCCGCCACGCCTACGGCATGGGCCCGCGCGTGCCGATGTACACCATCTGCACCGCGGTCGCGCTGGCCAACAAGAATGCACGGATCATTCAAGCGCTGCTCAGCAGCAACGCAAGCTACCTTCCGCGAGGCATGGCCGTATAGAGGTACAGAACAACTCTGAAGGAGAGTACTACCCACCCTGGTTTGCGAAGCTTCTCAAAAGCGATGACGAAATTGGTTGAACCAGCATCCTGAAGCCTGTTTTTGGTGCCGGCTGCCGCTTCTGGCAAGCCGCGAAATTGCCAAGGACGGGATGCGCGGATCTCATCGAGGCTGCGGGCGTGCTTCGGCAGTCGCCCACTGGGCAAGCCGGATACATGCAAGCAGACCGTTTCGACATCACCAACAAAAAGATTGCAAAAGGCGTCGGGTCCATACATGCACCAAAAGTACGAATTACCCCTATGCGGTGCCGGGCGATGCAGGTGTTATGGAAGTTCGCTTTGGAACCGGTGGCAGAGACACTGGCGGACCCGAATTCCTACGGCTTCCGGCCCGACCGCTCGACTGCACGGACGGACACTCCGCCTTTCTTCATCTGCAGCGCACCCTCGGCGTGCAGACCAAGTCGTTCGTCGCCAGCTATCACGGCCCTGTGCTCGACAAGGTCTATCACGTCCAGTCCGCCAACAACTATCACGAGCGGCTCAAGTCGTGGATACAGCGCCAACTCAGGGGCGTGGCCACCAAGTACTTGCCGAACTACCTGGCTTGGCAACGGCTGATGAGCTGGAACAAGGAAGGCGTTTCCGCCGACGAAGTCATCGCGTCAGCCCTTGACCGACCATGCGCGCGATTGGGCATGTGACTGGATCGTGCCCGGGCTAGGCGACCGGCCAGCTTTGCCTTCCTGCGGTTATCAGGGACTATCACCGCACTAGGTGCGGTGAATAACTTGTGTCTGCGGAGAAAGCAGCTCATAATCTCCGCATGGAAAGCGGAGATTACACATACATCTGGCAGGCCAGTGACTGGCCAAGCTGGCACTACGATCTGGCGGCCCTGGCAGGGCCTATTGCCGAGGTTAGTCGCGCCCAAGGACTGCTGTTGGGACGCTTGGCTGATGTCGGCATGGCTCTGCGCGATCAGGCGAGACTCGCGGCGCTCACCGAGGACGTGGTCAAGACCAGCGAGATCGAGGGCGAACAGCTCAGCGTCGCATCCGTGCGTTCGTCCATCGCCCGCCACCTGGGCGTTGACATCGGCGCACTGGCCCCGGTCGATCGTCACGTCGAAGGCGTGGTCGAAATGGTGCTCGACGCGACCGCCAATTGCCATGCACCGGTCACCCGGGAGCGATTGTTCGGCTGGCATGCCGCGCTGTTTCCCACCGGCTACTCCAGCCTTGCCCGGATCAAGGTCGGTGGCTGGCGTGACGACACTAGCGGTCCGATGCAGGTGGTGTCCGGCCCCATCGGCCGGCAACGTGTGCATTTCGAGGCGCCGCCAGCCAATCGCCTGGAAGCTGAAACAAGCCGATTTCTCGACTGGGTCAATGGTGCATCGAACGATCCACCTCTGCTCAAGGCAGGCCTCGGCCATTTGTGGCTCGTCACCTTGCATCCGTTTGACGATGGCAACGGCCGTATAGCCCGTGCGATCGGCGACCTGCTGCTGGCGCGCGCCGATGGCAGCCCGCAGCGTTTCTACAGCCTGTCGGCGCAGATCCAGCGGGAGCGCAAGGCCTACTACGATATCCTGGAGCGGACCCAGAAGCGGTCGATGGATGTCACCGAGTGGCTGGCCTGGTTCCTCGATACGCTGCATCGCGCCCTCGATCAGGCGCAGGACACCCTTGATGCTGTGCTGGTCAAGACGCGGTTCTGGCAGCGCTGGGCGACCACGCCACTGAACGAGCGGCAAGTGAAACTGCTCAACCGATTGCTCGATGGCTTCGAAGGCAAGCTCACCAGCTCCAAGTGGGCGGCGATCGCCAAATGCTCTCCAGACACCGCGCTGCGCGACATCACTGATCTGCTCGCACGTGGGGTATTGCGGAAATCGGATGCAGGCGGGCGCAGCACCAGCTATGAGTTGAACGACCTATCCGAGTAGGCGGGCCTCCGGGAAATGACTTGGCTCGTGGGTGGAACAGCGCCTTCATGGACTCTTGCCCATTCGGAAGGAGACCAAGATGGACTTCGTTTACCTCAAGGGAGTCGCCAAAAAACAGGGAGGGTAAATCCGGCAGGAAGTGCGAGCATTGCGTACTGAGACTATCGGAGAACCTCCGCGCGCATCTCGATCCAGGCATGCATTAAAGGGGAGGGAGCGCAGCCCTCCAAGGTGATCACGGTCGGAGTGATCGAGCGAAAAGCCGATTTTGCACCCGCATCCGGACTGGGCTTGTTTATTCGCGAGACGCACGAACTGCTGCAACCGCTTCAGACGGTGATCTTGAACGAGCAGGTCGACCCGTTGGTCGGCGCTGCGGTTCGCCGTCGAGCGTGCGGCGCGCAGGGCGCGACGATGGTGGATGCAGTGGTGACCGCGGCAGCTCCACCGGGAGCAATGGATTCCAGTTGTCGAGCGCAGGCGTGCGATGCGCTGGATGCGCTTCGTCGGCGCACGAATCCCGCGCCGGCGGCCCGACATCCCCATCACAGATCAGTTGGACTTCGGCGCCGTCGCGGGTTGAGATTGCGCTCGCGCCGCACGATGGGCTTGCAGTTGCTGCGCCCGGTTCGCATCGGCCAGTGCAACGTGTCCCGTCTCCTGCCCGGCCAGATCCACGCGCGGGGCACCTTCCACCAGGCTGGTCCAGTAGCGGGTGCCGCGGCACCAGGTCCGGATTGCGTCGCGCAACACCGACTCCGTCAGGCCAATTTCCTGCGCCTGCTGGACGAGGTCCTCGAAGATGCCGATCTTGAGCGGAACCTTGGGCGCAGGATTCTTCGGAAAGGTTTGCGGGAAGCGCTTTTGGAGCTTGGCGATGGCCTGCCGCACTGGATCGACGGGCTTAGCGGGCTCACTAACGGTTTTCGCTGGGCGGGCCGAAGCCTTCCGGGGTGCGCGACGCGTCTTGGCCCGTGGCGCGGCCTTCGCCTGTTTTGCCAGTTGTTCCTTCAGTGCCGCCAGTTGTTCGAAGCCCATCGCGTCCAGCCGTTAAAAACGTAATGCGACTGTAGAGCAGTCCGTAGCAATTCGTTCTGCCGCTTACGCGGTGGCGTGGCATTGGCCGAACCAGGCATCCTGGCCAGTACGTGCGCCCGTCACCCTTCGCGCGTCCACCCGATCCGGTGCCGTTCCTGCGTGGCCTCATGCCGGGCATCGTCCTCCGTATGCAGGTAAGCGCTGGTGGTCGAGATCGACGCATGCCCGAAATTGTCCCCGACAAAGCGCAGGTCCACCTGCTGGTCGGTCATGTGCGACCCCGCCGTATGGCGCAGCCAGTGCGCCGAGGCGCTGGCCAGCACTGCGGCCCGGCTTTCCCAATCCGGTCCGCGCGCGCGCAGGCGCGCGGCGGCCAGCGCGAAGATCTCCTTGAGCACCAGGTGCAGCGCGCCGCGCGACAAGGGCTTTTCCTTGCCAATGATCGGCAGCACGATGGGGCGATCCTCGCCTGGCAATGGCATCGGCGGCAGGCCGTGGGCGCTGCGATAGCGCGCCAGCTCCACCATCATTTCGTCCGTGGCCGGCACCAGCTGTTGCCGATCGCTAATTCGGCCAGCGGTGACCGCTATATCCGCTAATGATCACATCGATCTAACTGATTGATCCATAAGCGATTTTTACTTCGTTGTGACGTCTACCACTGTTGTTCGCAGGCAACGCGTTTTGGGACGCCGCGTCCACTAATTCCGCCAACGCAGTCGACTGTTCAGTAAATCGCCTAGTGTATGTAAAACCACGGTCTTGAACATGGCGATGAGGATTGCAACGAAGCGCGATGCTTGAATGGCGCGGCGTGCGGAACCGATGACGTCACCCCTTGCGCCATTGCTGAACGAGATAATCAACGAATGTCCGGATCTTCGGCGACGACAGCTTGGCGCGCTCGAACAGCACATGGACGGGCGTCGCGGGCGGTGCGTACCTCTCGAGTACGGGCCGCAAGCGTCCCGCCTCGATATCCGCTGCGACCTGCCATGCAGGCGCGCGCACAAGGCCAGCACCCTCGATCGACGCCGACACCAGCGCATCGAGGCTATTCGTCCACAAGCGCCCAGTCACGCTGATACGAGTTGGCGACGTGCCCGACTGGAAGCGCCAGTCGACGTGGCCTGGCGCGTCGGAAAACACCAGGCAATCGTGCTTGCGCAGATCGTCAAGGGTGCGAGGCGTGCCGCGGCGCGCGAGATACGCCGGCGCTGCGCACACCACCATCTGAATGTCGTCGAGCTTGCGCGCAATGAGACTCGAGTCCGGCAGGCGGCCAACGCGCACCGCAAGATGCAGGCCCTCCTCCACGAGATTGACGACACGGTCGACGAGCACAAGATCAATGGTCACATCCGGATGAAGCGCCAGAAAACGCGGCAGCAACGGTGCGATCACGAGCCGTCCCAATAGGTTCGGCGCGCTGATCCGAAGACGCCCCGATAACTTGCCGCGACCGGCCGACAGCGCGCTGCCGAGTTCATCCACTTCGCTCAGGATCGCCTTTGCGCGATCGTAAAGAATGCGTCCTTCGTCCGTCATCGCGAGATTGCGCGTCGTGCGCCGAAGCAACTGGGCGCTGAACTGCTCCTCGAGCGCGGAAATGTGCCTGCTGACGGAAGTCAATGACATCGGAATCGAGCGCGCGGCACCAGACAGACTGCCGGCCTCCACGACGCGCACGTAGACGGTCATTGCCTCAAAGCGATCCATGATTCGACTCTTCCGGATTTAGCGAGGGTGCTTGCCGATCGACAGGGATACCGGCGTTTTCCGGAACAGTCTACATTCGTTTCAAAGGAAACGGTAAAGGAAGAACCAAGGTCGCTACACTTTGCCGGCCATAGCCGCGCGGCGCCTTGCGCGCAGACAAGGGAGCACACGAAGATGAACCGTTCGATCTACTGGGTCATGGCAGCCGCCGCCGGCGTCGTGGTCGCGAACAACTACTACAACCAACCGTTGCTCGCTGACTTTGCCGTCGCGTTTCACACCAGCGAGCGGCAGGCAGGCGCGGTGTCGGTGGCCGCGCAGGCAGGTTACGCGCTAGGCCTGCTGCTTTTCGTTCCGCTTGGGGACATGCTCGAGCGTCGATCGATGTTGCGCACGCTATTATGCGTGGCGAGCCTGGCGCTTGCTGCCATCGCGCTTTCTCCGACGCTGAACTGGCTCGCGACCGCCAGTTTCGTGACCGGCCTCGCAAGCGTCGCGCCGCAATTGCTCACACCGTTTGCAGCGCAATTGGCAGGCCCTCAGCAACGAGGCGAATCGGTCGGCATTGTGATGTTCGGGTTGTTGTGCGGCATCCTCGTGTCGCGCTCGATTTCCGGATCGATCGCCGAGCATTTCGGCTGGCGTGCAGTCTATTGGCTCGCGGCCGCAGCGATGCTCGTAACGGCCGCAGTGCTGTCGCGCATGCTGCCCCCGGCGCAGCCCACCTACACCGGGACATACCGCAACCTGATGACTTCTTTGTGGACGCTCATGCGCGAGGAACCGCTCGTGCGTCAAACCTCGGCCATTGCCGCACTTCAGTTCGCTGCGTTCAGTGCGTTCTGGGCCACACTCGCGTTTTATCTGCGCAGCCTGGATGCGCACTATGGAAGCGAAGTTGCAGGGCTATTCGGACTCGTCGGTGTGGTCGGTGCGCTCGCCTCCACCGGCGCAGGCAAACTGATCGATTCACGCAATCCGCGTCTCGTTGTACTGGCGAGCGGCGTAGTCTTCGTCATGGCCTTCACGGTCCTCGCACTGACGCGGGGGACCATTGCCGGGCTCGTCGCGGGTGTGATCGTGCTCGATCTGGGATTGCAAAGCGGACATGTCGCGAACATGGCCCGCAACATGAGCATCAGGAGCGATGCGATGAGCCGTATCAATACGCTTTACATGACCATCCGCTTTGCGGGCGGCACACTCGGTTCATCGTTGGGCATTTGGGCGTGGAGCGTATGGCATTGGCCTGGCGTCTGCGCCGCCGGACTTCTGCTCGGATGCGCATCGCTGGTGATGCAGATACGGCCGCAGAGGGTTGGTGAAACGGTCCGGGAGTGATGTGAGCCGCGCAGCAGCCAGTTGAGACTTTCTCGATGCGGTGCTGGAGCGCAGAAGAATGAGTCTTGTGTAGCAACAGTTTTCAGCCGATTGGCGCAAAGATGCAACTCTGCGTGGACGGACGCGAACGATGTTTCGCCTGCGGCAAATGACACCACGCCAGTTCGGTCGGAGCCAATGACCAGCGAATGCCTTACGTATTTGTCGTCGCTCTACAAAGTATCGAACAAGGCTCGTGAATCGCGCCAGTCGGTCGATGCATTTCCATCCGGAATCCTCAACAGTACATTCTGTAGCAGGATCCGGGCTTCGGACTTGCGAGCTTGGTCGACGAGACGTCTTGCAAGATCGAGGGCAATTCGCAATCCCACGCAGGCACTCCGGAGGTTTTTGGAAGCTCGAGTGCGTTCCTTAGGATTAGGCGACGTTCTGTCTCGATTGCATCCGTCCATATGTCATTCTTCGCCGTGGCAGCAGCGACGCGCATGAATTCCGGAGCGGCCCAATGGCGTGGCGGGGCCTGCCTCGCCTTGTGGGCTTCGGCAGTTAACACATCGCGTAAAGGGCGCGCTAGACGCTCGTCGTCAACCAGATCGATCAGCATCGGTGTGTAGTGAAAATCGAAGCATGTACGCTCGAGCGTTGCGAGCAGCGCGACCGTCCGGTCGGCGCCTCGTCGGTTCGGTCCGGGCGATGGTCCAGAATTCGAACAGGTCTCCGAATGTTTTCCAGAATTGGAGACCATGGCGCGCTGCCGTCTCAATGAGTGTGCGTGCCGATGCTTCAACCTTGGCCATATCCCGATTGAGCATGGCCATCCTTGCGTTCTTGGCCGCAATGGCGATGGCCGCTCGCCAGTAGCCGCGGCGTTCTATCAGGTCTCTGACCCATCGGCTGTATCGGAGGCCTGGCGTCAGTCCTAGCCATGCGGCAACTTGCCGGCCATTTCCGAAGTCGTGTCCGGCACCGATGCTGGCGGCCAGGGCGCTGGCGGTCGTGGGGCCGATCCCACGCAGCTGCATCAGGCGCTTGCTGCGTTCGTTTTCACGTGCAATCTCGCTGATAGCGCGATCGTATTCGTCCAGCTTCTCCTCCAGCCATGCATGCATGGCTCAGCAGGTCCTGGATGCACCGATTCGCCCAGCCGGGCAAGGCTTCCAGATGGATCCCAATCTCCTTGCGCAGCCGCTCCGGCTTTTGCGGCAGCACCACGCCGAATTCGGCTAACAACCCGCGCAGGCGGTTGTAAGTCGCAGTACGCTCTTCGACAAATCCCTGTCGCGTCCGATGTAGGCTCAGGGTGGCTTGCTGGTGCTCGTCCTTGACCAGCACAAAGCGCATGCTGGGCCGCGTCACCGCCTCGCAGATGGCCGCCGCGTCCGCTGCGTCGTTCTTGCCACGTTTGCCGGACATCCGGTAAGGCGCCACCAGTCTCGGCGACATCCACTTGACCGTGTGTCTGTGCTGGCGAAACAGCCGCGGCCAGAGCAGGCTTCCATGCCAATCAGGCAAGGCGACAACTGCGCGATCAGTGGCACCAGCTGATCGCGCGAGACCTTCGGCTTGACCAGCACTGCCTTGCCGGCCTCGTCGACGCCATGAATGGCAAAGACGCTCTTGGCGAGATCAATCCCAACGGTAACGATAGCCATGGACTTCCCCTTCGTCGGTTGTGATGCAGTTTCGACGCCATCATGGCACTTCGGTGCCAACCGGCCGGCTTCCGCCGCAACCTCGGGACGGGGAAGTCCCTTCCATTCGACAACCCCCGGATATCGCTGTGCGCGGCGCCAAGTCCGCTACCTAGTAGGCCGCCGCAATAGCTTTTCCGTTCACCGGATGACGCGATGCGCCGCCTGGTGCAGGGTCGTCAAGATAGCCGAGCATGTGACGACGGGCCTACCTGAAATGACCCCTTGCAGGGGGCAACCACAACGGTTGTCCCTTTTTTTCTGCTCTTCCTCCGGGTTGGTCGAGGCGCCGACGATTATCGCGCAAAAGCACGAATCGTCGACCCTCAAGCTAACCGGAACGCCTACGGCGATTTGACTGCTGTGACGCCAAACTGGGCCGCCTCTTCCACAATGAGGTCGACTCCTGGGGACACGGAGCACGGCGTTTTTGCGGCGTGGGGCTCCACGTCCGGCTGAGCACTTGATATGTGTCGAACGGATGGCTTGTGGCCTTCTTTTGCGGCCGTGTTCGACCTGCCGCGGAAAGCTTACGCCTAGCGAGATCAGTCGCGTGGCGCACCAACTCGTCATCGTCGGTTGCGTCCCTCACGAAAGTGGCGATTTCCTGCTTGTATCTCTTGATTTAAATACAAGTTGTTGTGCTGACTCAGGCGCTTCTCCGTGTTTGATACGTCAACGTACCGCCATGTAGGGAGGATGGCTGCGGGTAAACAGCAACATGTATCTTCTTGACATGACTTAACTCGTATCATTTAATACAAGCTCACAACCACCCTTAACGAAGGAGGCAAAAATGCCAGCTATGAATCCTGCCGGCGATGCAATGAGTGTCGTGATTTGCCAGTTTTCCCCCGACGCTGCAACCGACGCCGCAGGCGTCCAGCGAAATATCGACCGCATTGGGCGATATGTCGACCAGGCGTGTTCAAGCTTCCCGGGAGTCGACCTGATCGTTGTCCCGGAGTACACCACGCACGGCTTTGGCTTCGATCCCTACGCGACCCATCTTTCTCTCGCCTCGACGATTCCTGGCCCGGAAACGGATGCGTTCGGTAAGAAGGCCATCGAGAAGAATGTGTGGTTGTGCGTGTCCGTCGTAGAGAAGGGCGAAACGCCGGACAAGAAGCCGTACAACTCCATGGTCATCATCAACCCTGCCGGCGAGGTCGTGCTGAAGTACCGCAAGATTTTCCCGTGGTGCCCGAAGGAGCCGTGGACTCCCGGTGAAGAAATGAACGTGTGCGACGGTCCGAAGGGTTCGAAGCTTGCCATAGCCATCTGCTCTGACTTCGACTACCCCGAGATTGCGCGTGAAGCAGCCTGGAAGGGGGCGAACGTGATCATCCGTCCGTCGAAATACATGTATCCGTGGGACGAAATCTGGGACGTCACCAACCAGGTGCGCGCTTACGAAAATCAGGCGTACGTCGTCGCAGTCAACCATACCGGTCGCGACGCTTCGTACTCCTACTTCGGACGCTCGATGGTTGTCGATTACGACGGCCGCATCCTTGCCAAACTGGGCGAAGGCGAGGGTATGACCAAGGTCGATATCTTCCCGCGACACGTTGAGGAAATTCGCACGCAGCGGATCTCCAACAACTATCTGTACCAACTCAAGCACCGCGGTTATACCGGCGTTCCTCCGGTTGGCGTGTCCAGCAATCCGTTCTCGATCTATCGTGACTGGGACAAGATTCCTGAGCGTTGGACGACCCCGCCGACAAAAGCTGCCGAGCAAGTCGCTGAGTTGGGTCGTGCCGCTCTGGCGCGTGCAGCCGAATCGAAGTGAGATTTAAGCAGCCCGGATAGAAACAGATGAACCGGCGCGACTGTCGCGCCGGCATCACAAAGACAGGAGGCGGAAATGGATCTTGGCATTAGCGGCCGCGTTGCGATCGTCACTGGAGCCAGCGCGGGAATCGGGTATGCAGTTGCGGAGCAACTGCTTGTCGAAGGCACAAGCGTGGTCGTCGTCGCCCGCGACCGTGATCGTCTGGAGGCTTCGGCGGCCAGTCTTCGCGAGCGCACTGGAGGCGAAGTGTTTGCCCAGCCGATGGATGTGTCTTCACCGACCGCCGCGACAGAAATTATGGAAGGAGTGATGGGGCGATTCGGTCGACTCGACATCCTGGTGAACAACGCGGGTCGCGCCCATGCTGGTGGTCTTCTCGATGCCACGGAAGAAGACTGGGAAGAGATGGCTGCTCTGAAGCTAACCTCCATGCGCCGGATGTGCAGGGCCGCAATCCCGGTTCTCGCGAAGCAGCGCTGGGGACGGATTGTCAATATGTCGTCTATCGGCGGCATCTATCCCAATCCGAAGCTGCTTGTTTCCCACGTGCTGAGCGCAGCGATTAACAACCTTACTAAAGGTCTGGCGCTTGAAGTTGCCCCGTTGGGAATTCTTGTAAACGCGATTGGTATCGGCGCGGTGGCAACGGACAACTGGGCGGCCAACATGATTCCCAGCGTTCGCCGCAGGCGTCCCGAACTCAAGGATGCACCGGATGAGGAGGTTCTTGCAGTGGTGGGTCGCGAGAGCACTCCGATTGGCCGTCCGGGGCTCCCGGAGGAGATTGCGGCAATTGCAGTGTTTCTGGCGTCGGCCCGCAACGGCTTTGTCACTGGGGACACCATTGAGGCATCCGGAGGTGCCGACCGGTTTATGTAATTCCATCTGCGCAGGCTAGTTGCGCAACCGATATCGGATCTCAAATCAACGGAGAGTCGTCATGATGCAAGAGAAGAATGTCATCGCAAGTTTTTACCCGATTCAGGGACTGGAAGACCAGGTCGAGTCGGTGCTACGGGGAATGATTGTCCCAACGCGTTCGGAGCCAGGCAATACTCGTTACGACCTGTACAAGGTGGCCGAGCCAGTGAGCTTCCACCTTTTCGAGTCCTACGCGAACGACAACGCGCTCGCCACACACCGTCAGACGACTCACTACAAGGCATATCGTGAAGCGATTACGTCGCTGCTCCGGGACCCGATTGGAGTGCTCGTCATGGCGCCCGTCGACGTGAAGTCGTAATCGAACTACTGTGGGAGGAAGTAACCATGTTCAGCAGCATCGACCCGTGTACGGGTGAACTGATAGATGAGTTTGTCGAACTTTCAGATCGACAACTGGACGCGAAATTGGACCTCTCGATCGGTGCTCAATTGGCGTGGAGTGGTGTCTCAATCGACGAACGGGCAAAAGTACTGAAGGCAGCGGAAAAAATTCTGACGGAAGGGAAAGACCGATTGGCTCTCCTGATGACGTCAGAGATGGGTAAGACATTGAAGTCTGCCAGGGCCGAGGTGGAAAAGTGTGCGTGGGTCTGTCAGTACTATGCCGAGAACGGCGCCAATTTTCTTCGGGACGAGGCGATCGAAACTGGCGCGTCGGCAAGCTACGTTCGGTACCTGCCGCTCGGCGCGTTGTTGGCGGTGATGCCATGGAATTTCCCGTTCTGGCAGGTCTTCCGTTTTCTTGCTCCGGCGATGATCGCGGGCAATACGATAGTGCTCAAACACTCGTCCAACGTTCCGCAGTGCGCTTTAGCCATTGAAGACGTACTGTTGGCGGCTGGGGCGCCCGCTGGTGCTTTCCAGACGCTGCTCATCGGCTCGAAACGTGTTGCCGGTGTGATTGCCGATTCGCGCATTGCGGCTGTCACTATGACGGGCAGCGAAGGCGCTGGGCGCAAAGTCGCGGAAGCGGCGGGGGCGCACATCAAGAAATGCGTTCTGGAACTCGGCAGCAACGACCCTTTTATCGTCATGCCAAGTGCTGACCTTGACAAGGCTGTTCCTGCCGCGATTCAAGCTCGCATCATGAACAATGGGCAATCATGTGTCGCCGCGAAACGGTTTCTCGTCCATGACGCAATCTACGATGAATTCGAGGAGCGATTCGTCGAAGGTCTTCGGGCGCTAAAAGTGGGCGACCCAAGGTCTGACGAGACGGACATTGGCCCTCTGGCAACGCTTCAAACTCGCGAGGATGTTGAGCGGCAAGTCAGCGAATCGATACGGCAGGGGGCGACGTTGTTGTGCGGTGGGAAGCGGATTGGCACCCGCGGCTTCTTCTACTCGCCGGCGGCGGTGTCAAACGTCCCTCCCAATGCGCCAATGTACTCGGAGGAGGTATTTGCTCCGTAAGCGTCAGCGGAACCCATCCGTAATGGACTTGACGGCTTCCTCTGTTCGTGAATGACAGCTACAGATCGACCAC
>NZ_JBIUHC010000218.1:0-13825 GCF_044627735.1 Cupriavidus sp. CuC1
GACCCTCTTGTAGTGGAGCGTTTTGCACTCCGCCCCAATTAAATCAAAGACTTACACTTCTAACTGTCGAACTCGGGCGCTCAGGCTGTAGCGCACGCGGCGTTTGGCCCAGCACAACACCGTGGCATCGGCCTCGTGGCGCAGGCGGGCGATCAGTTGCTCCGAAACCATTTGCGGCTCTCCTACTACGTCGAAAAACGGCATCTCGCGTTGCATCTGTTCGCTCCCCAACACTTGTTCTAGGTGTTCTCAGTAGCGTTCCACGTAGCCACTGGCGCCAAATAAAGGCGCCAACACAGGGCGCCCTTTGAAAACGATTCGCTGCTTATCGCTTCTTCCGCACCGACGTACCTACAGGTGGCTGCACGTCGTCGCTGGCTTTGATCACGTCGTTATCGGCAGCGAGTTCCGGCCAGATCAAATGCCAATCGTTTGGACGCAGGGCCTTGCGGGTGACCGCGCCTTTCGTGGCCTGCTCAATCGCCACGCATCTCTCAATGGCAACTGGACGCGCCCCGGATGCCCACTGCTGTACAGTTGGAGGCTTGACGCCGACGAGGCGCGCAAGCGCGGCCTTGCCGCCTGCAATCTCGCTGGCCCTCTGAATCGCCGATGTGGTTTCTGTGCTCATGGCGCCTATTATATGGCAATGCCTCATCTTTGCAAGGCATTGCCGTATCTCATCAGAAACGGGTCAAATTAGGCAATGCTTACTGGTGAAAAATTGGGCGCTGCCATCGAGCAGGCCAGGCTAAAAAAGGGCGTCTCGAAGAAGGCGCTTGCAGATGCAATGGGCGTCAAGCCCGCATCCGTTCAGGACTGGGTGAAGTTCGGCCGTATCGCCAAGGAGCGGATCAACGACCTTGTCGCTTACTTTTCTGACGTCGTCGGCCCAGAGCACTGGGGCCTAGACTTTGGCCCCGTCAATCCCAAATCCGACGCAGATCAGATAGAAACAAGACTTAATGAGGGGTCTGTAGCAACCGCTTACAATCCACCGCCAACGGCTACCAAGACGCTTCCTGGCGTAACGGTGCGGCCGATTGTTACCTACGAGAGCCTGGAAGAACTCCCAAAGGAGTCGACGGTTCTCGTAACGAGGATTGATGTGGAATTGTCGGCGGGAAATGGGAGGGAGACTTGGCACATCGAGGAGAAGGAGCCGCTGCCGTTTCAGGCGGACTACATCCGACGCCTCGATGCCAAGCCGAAGAATCTGGTCGCAGTTAAGGTCCACGGCGACAGCATGGAACCGCGGCTTTTCGATGACGACACCGTCATTGTGGACAGGGCTGACAAGCGCGTGCCCGCGAACGGTGGGGTGTTCGCCTTGGTCTATGCTGGCGAGCTGCTGGTGAAGCGGCTTCTCCGGCTCCCTGACGGCGGATTGAAGGTCGTTAGCGACAACCATGACCGCTACGAGCCAATCACTGTCCAGCCGGACCAAGTGGATCACATCAGCGTCATCGGTCGCGTCAAGTACCGTTCTGGCATGGGCGATTTCTGACCGGATTTTTAGAACGCGACCACTCTTATATCGTGTCGGGCGGCGCGGAATGACAATAGGCCGCGAGGCTTCGGTCCTGGCAGCCGAATTGAACACAGAAGAATTCCAAACAACTAGCCTGGGAGGGCAATATGGGGTCGTACGTCAACAAGAATCTGGGTGCGGACGAATCGGTGGTCAAGGAAGCAAAGACGTCCTGGATACCGTATCTGCCAGCCGTGCTGTTGGGGGTCGTCACCTTACCAGTCTTCGGTTTTGGGCTTCTGATCATCGCTGCCGTCTGGCTCACCATCTGGTCCACAGAACTGGCCGTCACCAATCGCAAGGTTGTCGCAAAGGTCGGCTTCATTCGCCGTGACACGATCGAGATGCGCCTTGGCAAGGTCGAAAGCGTCCAGGTGAAGCAATCCCTTTTCGGGCGCATGTTCAATTACGGCACTGTCATCATCTCGGGCGCCGGCAATCCTCAGGCGCCCATCCGGAATATCGCGCGACCGCTCGAGTTCCGTCGAGCCGTGAACGAGCTCGTCGAGGAGAAGACCTGAATCCCGTCTGGGTGCAGTGCCCATCGGAGCAGGCCATCAGTCTGGCGGCCGAATTATCAAGACCCTGACGTCCGTTATCGCGTAGCCAAGCCCAGCACCACCAATCCAGAGCCCACCCCTCGCGGTGGGCTTTTTTACGCCCCTACTGCCCTCATCCGCCGCTCAAGCCCCACCCGGTAGAGCGTAGCTCCCACCGTCAGCAGCGCCAGCCATACCTCCTCAGGCATCCGCTCGTCCGCCATCAGGCCAGCCAAGCCGGCCACCGCTCCATCCACCGATAAATCCTCATCGCCCAGCGCCATGCGCTCGAAGGCTGCGATCACGTCTGTCGGGTCCATGGCGGTCTCCTTGGAGTGCATGTCGGCCCAGTGTAGGCGACCGAGCGGTTGTTTGTACGCAACATTTACGCGCCGCGATCCCAGCGCACAAGCAGCACCGGCAATTAGGCAACGCCTCACCGGTAAATATGGCATTGCCTCTTGACTATGAATATGGCATTGCCTAATATTCTCTCCATCGACGCACCACCGTGCGCGTCTCACTAGATGGGAGCAGAGCGATGTTCAAGAACGGCAATGAGATCCAAGCAGGTGACGAGCTGGCGGTCGGCCCGCACAACCGCCCCGCAGTCGTGAAGTCGATTCGGCCGTACACCGGCCCTCTGCTTGATGTTCTTGGCGCCGGCACCGCGATCGCTTCGTTCATCGGCATGGAGCGCGTCGAGATGACGCTGCCTGCAATCCAACTGTTCCAGGTCGCCTAACACCCCCGCACGCACCGCCACGCCGCGCAAACAACGATGGAGAGCAAGATGCAAGTCACATACCGCGTCACAAAGACGGATGGCAGCAGAACGACATTCGTCGCGCAGGCCGATACTGCCGCAGCGTGCGATGCCATGATCGAGTCCGTTGCCGATGAATTTGGCTATTGGGGCTGGGTCGCCGAGGGCGGTGACACGAGCACCAAGGCCCGGGCTGCTAGTCCAGCCAGCATTTTTGACGTGCTGACGGGTACGGCTGGGAAAGGCGGTGGGCCTGCGCATGTGATGGCGCCTGGCGTCCACGTTGTCCGCCCCATGACTCCACATCAGGTCCTCGCCCACATGTCGCCCGCCGAGCGCGACACAGCCATTCGCAGTTTCCTCAGCATTGAATTGCAGGATTGCGCCGGCATGGCCCGCCACGACCGCGACAGTGTACAGCTCGCTGTGTACTCCGCTCTGCATCACCAACTGATGGCGGCGGCGCGCGAGAGCGCCGAGCGCGATCAAGCGCAAGCGGCGGTGAACGAAGCCGCGCGCGCCGTGGCCGTGAGGATTTCCTATCGCTCGATCGGCACCGGCGGCATGCACACCTTCCGCGGCCGCGATTGCGCAGCTGTTGTGGAGCGTGCTCGTGCATCCCTCCAGGCGATCAGTTCCTACCGCAGCCCGTCTATGAGCCTCCCTCGTCGGGATGAGGCCACAGGCGAGCACGTCGTCAGCATTCGCTTCTACGGTCTGGACTGAGGCACTCACCATGACCACCGTATCCATCAATCACAACGGCACCACCCTGCAGGTGTCCGGCAGCTACTGCGGCGGCTATGACGCCACGCTCGAGCAGCCCGGCGAGCCTGAGGCCTTCTACGTGGACACCATCACCGACTCGGGTGTGGATGTCACCCACCTTCACGACCTGGAGGAAATCGCCGGGCTGGCGCTGGACGCCCATCTGGACAACGAGGCCTACGAAGAAAGCGAGGCAACTGATCGCCAGCGCGAAGAACGTCGTTTCGCCTACGGAGTGCCGGTATGAACCAGCACAGATTCACCCCGGGCCCTTGGGCTGTGTTTCACGACCACGCGGACCCCGCAACTGCCCGCGACTATGCGGAGATCCGCCCCGTTGGCACGCGCAGGCACGATGGCGAGTCCATTGCCGGACTGTACCTGTGCGACTTCCCCGGCAGCAAGCAGGAGGCGAACGCTCAGTTGATCGCCGCCGCGCCGGACCTGCTGCACGAGTTGAGGCTTGCCCACACTTTCATCCGCAATGCACTGGCAATCATGACGCCCGATCAGAAATCGGAGTGGGCTGCCAGGAACATCCTGGGCGGCAATGACAGCGACGGTACTACCCGTGCCCATGAACGCGAGGCCGTCATCGCCAAGGCTACCGGAGTCCAGCGATGACCCGCGCCCAGGAATGCGCCATCGAGCGCGCGGCGTTGCACGACAACCTAGTCGGCGAAATGGCGGCGGTAATCCAGCGTTACATCGACGTCGACTACATGCGTGGTGAAAACCTCGAAACGACAGACCTGCATCGCACGGCGAAGGCTGTTCTCGCCAAAGCCAAGGAGCAATCGTGACATGCGATCAAAAGCGCTTCGAGCGCGACGTAGCCAGCCACGTGATGACCGTGGTCCGCGATGACGGCATCGACCGGCACATCAAGTTCCGCCAGCCGGGCTGCAGTTCGTACTGGTTCGAGATCCTGACGTGGCCGGGCGCACTGTGCATCCGAGGCGACTGCGGCACCTACGTGTTTTCCAGGCTGGATGACATGTTCCAGTTCTTCCGCACGGACGACCGCGGCGACCCTGCGCGGCTATACATCAACAAAGGCTACTGGTGCGAGAAGCTCCAAGCGGTGAGCAGCGACGGCTACGGCAAGGGCCGCGCGCAAACGTTCTGCGCCGACATCTTCAAGCGTCGCGTGGTGGAGCGGTTCCGTGAATACTGCCGCGACCGCTACGTGGCCCATGACAAGCGCCGGGAAATGTGGGATTCGGTCCGCGCTGACATCCTTGAGTGCATCTGCGACGGCGATTCTAGTGACGCCTTTCACAAGCTCAATGACTTCCACGACCGGGACCACCCCCGCCTCTTCGAGGACTGCTGGGAGTGGAACTGCGAGGAATACACGTTTCACTTCATCTGGAACCTGTACGCCATCGCCTGGGCCATCCGCAAGTACGACGCAGCCAAAGTGGAAGCCGCCGCCGGAGTGCCGGCATGAACCGCGACGACGACTTCCTCTGCCGCTTCGAGCGCAACCACCCCTGGGTGTTCGCTGCGCTCTTGACCCTCGCAATCGTGCTGCTTTACGCAGCCGTGGGCGACAACACCGCTATCTCGATTCTCCCGGGGCATTCGACATGAACGACGACATGACCTGGGACGCTTGGGTGCGCAGCAAGCGCGCCGAAGGCTTCCGTCTCACCGGCCGCTGGGTTGATGGCGAGCCTGAACTTATCCGCATCCACTGAAAAGCCAATCATGGAATTCCCTGAAACCGAAGTCCTGGACGCGGTCGCTCCTGAAGCGCCCGGCGCCCAAGCCAAGCCGGCCGCCGGCCTCGTCGTCTATGACGCCATCGAGGCAGGCCTTGCCGAGTTACGCGCGGCGGCTGCCACGCCGTTCGACGTGAAGACCACAGCGGGCAACAAGGCGGCCCGCGAGTTCGTGCAGCGCTGCGTCAGCACGCGCACCTCCACCGAAGAGGCCTACACCAACTGGAATCGCCCGGTCCTGGCCATGCAGAAGCGCATCCGGGACAAGAAGGAAGAGATCCTGGCGTCGGTAAAGGCGATCGAGCAGCCGGTCAAGGAACTGGTCGACGCCGAGCAGAAACGCAAGGACGAAGAGCGCATCGAGAAGGCCCGTGCCGAGAGCGCCCGCATCGGCGCGCACCAGGCTTGCCTGAACGCCATCGCCATGCTGCCCCGCGACTACCTCTCTGCCCCTGTCGTGGACGTGACCGCGGCCATCAGCGACCTGGAATCGTTCGCCTATCTGGGTCAGCGCGAGTGGGAGGAATACGCCGACCAAGCCAAGGAAGCAGTCGCCACCGCCCTCGCCACGCTGCGCGTGCACCTGGAGAACGCCAAGGCTCGCGAGGAACTGGCCGCCATGAAGGCACAGCAGGAAGCCGAAGCCGCCGCTCGCCGCGCCGAGGAAGCCAAGGCCGAGGCCGAGCGCAAGCGCGTGGCCCGCATCAAGGACCGCATCCACGCCATCGAACTGGCCGCGTCGACCTGCATCGGGCTGGGCGCGCGCCAGATCCAGCAGCGCATTGATTCCCTCGCCCAGGAGGCTGCTGACGACTTCGGCGAGTTTCAGGCCGAGGCCGGCGCCGCGATCCAATCGGCCTTGGGCAACCTGAACACCATGCTGGACGCCGCCCGCGAGAAGGAAGAGCAGGAGCGCCAGCGCGCCGCTGACCAAGCCGAACTGCAGCAGCTGCGCGACGCAGAAGCCAAGCGCCAGCAGGACGCCAAGGATGCCGAACAGCGCCGCATCGACGACGAGCGCGCGGCCGAGGAAACGCGTCAGGCCGACGAGCGAGCCGCGGAAGCGAAGCGCGAGGCAGTTGCCCGCGCCGCCGAAGAGCAGCGCGAGCGCGAAGCCGCCGCCGCCCGCCAGCGCGAACAGGAAGCCATCGAAGCCGCCGCCCAGCGCGTGCGCGAGCAGGCCGGCACCCTGCTGGCTCTGCTGATCGAAGCCCTCCCGCACGTCGGCGATATCGACCTGGCCGCGCGCATCAACGCCGCGATCACCGCCACCACCGGAGAGCAGCAATGAACAGCCCCGAGCAAATCGCCGTCCAGGCGGCGCAGCATCTGGATGTGAACCTGATCGCAGGCCCGACCCCGGAAAGCCTCGGGCAACTGTTCGAAGCACTGGCCACCGCGCAAGGGGAGTTCCTGCCCATTGCGAAGAACCGCACCGCGTACATCCACCCTGAAGATCCGCGCAAGAGTCCGTACACCTTCGACTATGCCGACATGCAGGAAATCCGGGACAAGACCACCCCCGCCCTGTCTAAGCACGCCCTGGCTCTCATGCAGATCGTCACGGACAAACCCAATGGTGGCACGCACATCCGCACGATCATCGCTCACAAGTCTGCGGCCCGCGTCGAGTCGTCGCTGAGTCTCCTTCGCGGTGACGCTGACATCAAGAGCTTCGGGGCATCGATCACGATCCTGCGCCGCTACATTGTGACCGCCATGCTGAACGTTGCAGGCGACGCGGACCTGGACGAAAGCAGCGATCCGGACGCGGGCGCTGGCCAGTCGCCCGTGCCCGCCGAGGTGCACACCGGCATGCGCGACGCCAAGACCATCGGCGAGCTCAGCAAAATCATGTCCGGCCTCGAAAAGGATGACCGGGCCCGCTTCAACGACTACTACACCCAGCGCACTCAAGAACTCCGGGGGGCAGCGTGATAGTCATCAACTGCGCCCAGGGCAGCGATACATGGCTGGCGACTCGTGCTGGCGTGACAACTGCCAGCAACTTCCGCATTGCCCGCTCGCGCAAGCGCGGCGGTGATGACTGGTCGGATACCGCGCTGAAGCTGGCATTCGGCACGGCCATCGAGCGGATCAGCGGCGAGCCCTTGCACGAAGGCCACGAGACGTGGCAGATGCGCCGCGGCCACGAACTGGAGCCTGACGCGCGCATCGCCCACCAGGCCGATATCGGCGTCTACGTGCAGCCGGTCGGCATGGTCCTGACCGACGACCGCCTCTTCGGCGCAAGTGCCGACGGCTGGATTGGCGAGGACGGCGGCGCGGAATACAAGTGCCTGGTCTCGCCCGATGAGCTGCGCACGACGCTGATCGAGCATGACCTTGCGAAGTACATGGACCAGGTGCAAGGGAATCTCTGGCTCTCGGGCCGGAAGTATTGGGATTTCTGCGTCTACTGCCCTGCACTCAAGCCCATCAAGGACTTCTTCCGCTGGCGCATCCAACGCGATGACGACTACATCGACTCGATGGTGGAAGACCTGTGGGAGTTCGAAAAGCTGGTTCAACGCAACGTCGCCGAGCTGCGCAAGCTGGCCGCCTAACATACCGAGAAAAGATATGTGGTTCAAGAATCTGACCATCCTCCGCCTCGCGGCTTTCGACTTGAGCGCCGACGCACTGGCCCAGGCCCTAGCCAAGCACGCCTTCGTGCCGTGCGGCGACCTGCAGATGCAGTCCCAGGGCTGGGCCCCGCCACGCGACGGCGGAGATCTGGTGCACAGCGTCAACGGGCAGCTGCTGATCGCCCTGGCCACCGAGAAGAAACTGTTGCCGGGCTCGGTCGTCCGTGACTTCGTGAAGGTGCGCGCCGCCGAGCTTGAAGAGCAACAAGGCTTCAGGCCCGGCCGGAAGCAAATGCGCGAACTCAAGGATGCCGTCACCGACGAACTGATGCCCAAGGCGTTCAATATCCGCAGCATGACGCACGTCTGGATCGATCCGGTGAACGGCTGGCTGGTGGTGGACGCTGCTGTCGGAGCGAAGGTCGATGCGGTGCTCGGCGAGTTGTTCCGGGCGATCGATGGCCTGGACGTGGCGCACTTGCGTGTCAAGAATTCGCCCGTGGCCGCCATGACGGACTGGCTTGCCACCGACGAGGCCCCGGCCGGCTTCACCATCGATCAGGACACGGTGCTGCAGTCCTCTGGCGAGAGCCGTGCCAGCATCCGCATCGCCAACCAGACCCCGGACACCGAAGACGTGGCGCGCCACATCGCGGCCGGCAAGCGCTGCACCCTCCTGGCAATGACCTGGAACGACCGCGTTTCCTTGGTACTTACCGATGGCTTGGTTATCAAGCGCGTGGCGCCACTGGATGTGCTGAAGGAAACCGCGCCGGCCGGTGAAAGAGGCGCAGACGAGGCCTTCGACAGCGACTTCCTGCTGATGACCGGCGAGCTGGCGCGCCTGCTGGCCGACCTGGTTGATGCGCTTGGCGGCGAGCAGGTGCCAGAGGCGCCGGACGATCTCGTATCCGCAGCCGAGGATGCCGAGTCTCCGAATCAGGGCGATGTCGACCCGCTCTACCCGCAGGCGGTGGAGATCGTGCAGAAGAACAAGCGGGCCAGCATCTCCCTCGTGCAGCGCCACTTGCGTATCGGCTACAACCGCGCCGCGCGCCTGCTCGAGCAGATGGAGGAATCCAGCGTCGTGTCGCCCATGAGTTCAGACGGCAACCGCCGGGTACTTGCGGGAGCGCCAGCATGACGGCCTGGAACCCCTGGAGCCCTGAAGAGGAAGCGCTGCTGCGCAAGCACTGGGGCAACGGCGAGCCGACCAAGGCGATTGCCATCCTCCTCCCGACCCGATCGGCCGCTGCCGTCCTGAAGCACGGCTATGACATGGGCCTCGGCCCGCGCGAGTGCCGTCGGCCCAGCTTCTCGCCGGTTTGGGAGGGCGTCAAGCACGCCCTGGCAGACAGCAAGAAGATGACGTCCAGCGAACTGGCTGCGCTGTTGAAGGTTACACCGCACGCGGTCCAGAAGCAGATGCGGCTGCGCCATGGAACCGAGGTACGCATCGGTGGCTTCGATGTGCGCGCCCACGCCCCGAACGTCATCCGCTGGGCGCTCGGCGCGGGACCGGATGCGCCCACACCAAAGCGCAAGAGTCGGAAAGAGATCAACCGCGCCTTCTCGCGGCGGATGCGAAAGGATCCCGAGTACTGCGCTCGGCAGAACCTGCGCGCACGGCTGCGCTATGCGGAGAAGCGCGGAAATCTGATCCGGCCAGATGCCGCGACGGTGTGGCTGAAGGTGCCGCCGCAACATCACGCAGAGCCAGTCCGGCCGGAACACTACCGCGATACACGCGCGGTCCCGCAGGTCGGAATGATGGGGTGGACCAAGTAATGAACCACCACACCGCCCTCATCGTCACCATCGCCGGCATGTTTATCTGCCTGGTGATCGGTGCCTACGCCCAATACCGGCTGCTCAAGAAGATGGCCGATGAACTGAATGAGGAAGATTGATATGAGTGAATCCACCAAACCCGCGCAGTGCCGGGCCAAAGATTGGACGCTGGCGCGCGACTGCGGGCTGCTGGGTGCTACGCCTGGTACCAACACATGGGATGCCGCCCTCGGGCGCTTCGCAGATGCCATTCGCGCCGCTCTGGCGCAGCAACCGCAAGGCGAGGCGGTGGCTATCGGATACATCAACCCTGACGATCTCGCGAAGCCCATAACTGCGGTGGCTTTGCACAGGGCGCGGAATAGCATGTGCGGCATATCCTTGCCGGTCTACGCTACCCAGCCGCAAGCCGCTCCGAGCGCCATCTCAAAAGCCTGGTATGACGCCGGCTGGAACGAGTCGAAGGCTGATAGCGCCAGCGCGAAGGCCGGCAGCTTCGGCCTCACGCCGGAAAAGGTCGCAGCCCTGCGCGGCGCCGGATTGAAGCCGGAGGAAATCGGCGGCATCCCAGACAAGCAGCACGAGCGCGTGCATGAGCTGCTGCACTGGTTTGCGCGCCTTGTCGATGGCAACGCAAACCCGAAGTGGCTGGCAAGCCATGCCTTCGAGCTGGCCTACTACATCGCCTCGACCGGCATGAACCAGGGCATCGACCTGCGTGCAGTACAGCGCGCCGCGTTTCTGGAGGGCGTCAACATCAGCCCCTCCGAACGCACCATGCTGGATCGCATCGGCCATTTCGCCGCCGCTCCCGCATCCCCCAAGCAGGAGGACTGAGACATGACCCAGCAAGCCATCCAGACCGCCGCGAAGCTATACGAGACGCGCGACACCGTACAGCACCTGCTCGGCGAGCACTACAAGGAGCGCATGGCCGAGCTAGGCGGCGCCCTGCAGAAGATCGCGGCGCGCAAGGGCAAGGACGTCCTCATGACCGCAAAGGAAATCTGCTCCGACCCTGGCATGACCGGGATGGAGATCGGCCAGATCATGGCTGCAGCCGTTGAACTGTTGGAGCCATCAGCATGAAGGAAAGACCGATTCTTTTCAGCGGCGCCATGGTGCGCGCCAGCGCCGATATACGCTCAATGCGAGCCATCCAGGCGATCAACGTACTTCTGAGCCCACAGGATCCCGTGGCGCTGGGCTTCCTCGCGCGTCGTGTAGAGCCCAAGCGCATCGGACTCCTCAATCACGCGGCGGTCCATACTCACGCGCCCCAGGGCAGTAAATTCTCCGCTTCCCAACGGCTTTGCAAAGCCCTCAATTACGTAACCTCGGTACTTTTCGATGGACATGGGGAACGTTCCTCCTATCGGCGCCCGAGGACGCTACGTTGCAATTTAAATGGCCACTTAATACAGCCTAGCATGCAACGCCACGCCGTGAAGCCTGGACGCCGACTCTGCATTCCCCTCGTAAGTGGGACAGCAATTGGGAGGACCGCAGCATGAAAGAACGCCCTATCCTCTTCAGCGGCGCCATGGTGCGCGCCATCCTGGACGGTCGGAAGACGCAGACGCGGCGCGTGGTCAAGCCGCAGCCGATATATGGCCTCGACGACTGGGACTGGTCATGGCCGATCCCCGGCAAGAACGTCACGGCAGGTACGTTTGATCGCTGGCGTGACGACGTGAAGAACCCTCTCTCGCCGCGCTACTGCCCCTATGGCCAGCCCGGCGACCGCCTGTACGTGCGCGAGACCTGGGCGCAGCCGGTCCCGTTGGACCCGGGCCCCACGTTCTACCGCGCGGACTATACAGGCGACGTGCTTGGCAAGTACGAGAACCTGCCCCCGGCCGAGGCCATCACCTGGAGGCCTAGCATCCACATGCCGCGCGCGCTGTCGCGCATCCAGCTCGAGGTGACCGCCGTGCGCGTCGAGCGGCTGAACGACTGCAGCGAGGCGGATGCCCAGGCAGAGGGCGTCGAGCCCGTGGACTCCGAGCGCGAGGATCCGGACCATCTGATTTGCCGATGGTGCGGCGGCACCCGCCTCTACGACGCGATCAGCCCTAGCGGGGGCGTGCTGCCAGACACCGACTGCGCGCACTGCGACACGCATGTGAAGCGGTACCAGCAGCTCTGGGACCACATCAACGGCGCCGATGCGTGGACCGCGAACCCTTGGGTGTGGGTGGTGGAATTCAGGAGGATCGAAGCATGAAGCGCTTGCCCTCGTTTCCATTCTCAGCCATCTCGAACTCCTCACAAGCCGACCTGTGCCACCGCGCCCCAACCCTACGCTTTCCGCAGCGAAGCGATGAACAGTTTCGTGTCGATGGCGGCACGAGCAACTTCCGCCGCCTGCTCCGTCGCCTCTTCCGCGCTATCGACGAGCCTGTGCTTCCGGCCGTCACAGAGAAATCGGCAATACAGCATATCGTCGGCACCCTCCAATTCGCTCTCCGTGGATGGATAGGCGTCATAGGTCGCAACCCACAGCGTGGTGAAGCTCTGCTGGGCGAAGGCCATCACTTCGAATCCACGGTAGGCAAACAATCGAGTCATTTCCGCATCTCGCCATTTGGTGCGACCTGCAGAAGATATGCACGAGCTCCGTCAGGAACGGTGCGGTGGGACTCATAGCAATCACATGGGTAAAGCGCATTTACCCATGTAGTGAGTAGAAACAGGAAAGCAGTGGAAGCAGCAGCACAACGAATCATCGAATTGACGCGCCATGCTTGGCGAATCGGAGGGAAAGATGAGTGATTTCCTCACAGCAACTCAACTAGCCGAACTGGTTGGCTGCAAGGCCAATCAGCGCCACGAGATGGTGAAATGGCTAGACCGCCACCGCTGGCGCTATGTGATGGACAAAAACGGTTTGCCCAAGGTAGCCAGGGCCTACTACAACCGAAAACTAGGGATCGAAGAAACAAAGGGTCCAGCAAAATATGAAAGCGCGCCGAACCTCCAAGCCTTCGCATAGGGAAGCCACAGGCGTCGACCGGCTGGTGAAGTACATCGGCGCCAAGAAGGTATCGTTCTATTACAAGTACCCGGACGGCAAGAGCGAGACACTTGCCTCGGCCCCCCTTGGCGACCGGAAGGCAATCTCTGATGCAGAGAAGGTCGCCAAACGCAAAGCGCTCGACATCCAGGTTGGCCAGGTGGTTGCCGGGTCCGTTGCGGAACTGATCGACCGTTTCAAGACGGATGTTGCACCAACCCACTACCTTGACCAATCCAAGGATGGCAAGGCCGTGCGCGACAGTGCCTGTGAGAACCTGGCCCGATTCTTCGGCAAGATGGCGCCGGCCACGCTCGAGACTGTGCATGGGTATCAGTTCCTCGATGCGCGCGCCAAGAGCGGCGCCCCAATCAAGGCCAACAAGGAGCTGTCCTTGATGTCGACAATCTGCAACTTCGCCGTACGTTGGGGGCTTATCAAGACCAATCCCTTCGTAGGGATGATGCTGAACCAGGCGGACAAGGACGTCCGAGTGGTGTCGCGTAGCCAGGTGGTGCGCTTCTACCTGTGGTCACTCCGCCAAGGCCAGGCCTACCGCACCATGGGATGCGCCGCGATGTTCACGTACCTGACGGGCTTCCGTGCCGCGGAGGTCCGGCCGTATCACCTGTCCGGCCTGTCGGATGATGGCGTCCGGGTGATCGGCGCCAAGCGCAAGAAGAGCGAGGCCGTGGTGGTCAAGGTGCGGGATTGGTCCCCTCGCCTGCGGGCGGTGGTCAAGCGAGCCCAACAGACGGTGGTGGCTACCCCAGCAAAGAAGGTGGTGGTGAAGAGCCTGTACCTGTTCCCGAACCGCAAGGGCCAGCCTTACAGCAAGAGCGGCTGGGGGTCGGTCTGGCAGGATGCGATGTGGGACTGGATCGCGTCGTTCGATCCGAAGGCGGCCGTCGCCCTGAAGGTGGCCCGCGAGCACGCCGCCGCGCGCCGGCGCGAGCGGTGGGCGGTAACCGGCCAAGCGGCGCCAGACTACTCCATCACGGACCACCCGGAGTATTTCTCCGCCCTAGGAGCTCGTCGGAGTTGAGGTGAAGCGTGATTCAAAACATCAGGTCGTGACTGGGTTCGCGGCCGGTTTGCG
>NZ_JBIUHC010000219.1:0-13744 GCF_044627735.1 Cupriavidus sp. CuC1
CCACCTCCTCGAACAGCGCATCGCTCTCTCCACCTGAGCGGCGTGACGCCGTTTGCCCCGCTTTATTGAGAAGTTACCTAATTCCGTCGCGGCTCGGCCGTCTCAGAACCGGAATTAGCTGGACTGCTGTGAAAAGAAGCGCGCTATGTCCCCCGCCGACAGGCGCGAACCGCAACGCAGGACCGCACAGCGGAACGCGCCGTTGGCGTGCGGTGCGGTGCGCACTAGACTCTCCTCACCGTCGCCGGCGTGGTCCGATTTCCGGAATATCAGGGGCGACGGCCAGGAAGTCGTCTCCATGAACGCTCAGGCATCTCTATTCGATCTTCAAGGCCGCGCCGCCTTCATCTCCGGCGCTTCCAGCGGCATCGGGCTCCATACGGCGCGCATGCTCGCGGGCACCGGCGCAGCTGTAGCGCTGGCGGCACGACGCGCCGACCGGCTCGATGCCGTCGTTGCCGACATGCGCGCGGCGGGACATCGGGCATGCGCCGTGACGCTGGACGTGACCGACGCCGCAGCGATCGCGCCAGCTTGGCAAGAGGCCGAAGCGGCCCTCGGCCAGCCCATCGGCATCCTTGTCAACAATGCCGGCGTCATTCACGTGGAGCGCTTCGTCGAGCAATCGCCCGAGGCCGTCTCGCGCGTCTTCGATACCAACCTGAAGGGCGCTTACCTGATGGCCCAGGAAGCGGCGCGCTGCATGGTGCAGCGCGGCGAGGGAAGCATCGTCAATATCGCGTCGTCGTCGGGGCTGCGTGCCGGCGGCCAGATGTCGAGCTACGGCGCGTCCAAGGCCGCGCTCATTCACCTCACGCAGATCATGGCGCTGGAACTGGCCGGCAAGGGGGTACGCGTCAACGCGATTGCCCCGGGCAATATCGAGACGGACATGCACGCCGAATTCGCCGGCATCGAGCAAGGCATCCTGAAGCGGATTCCCATGCGACGGTTCGGCAAGCCGTCCGATCTCGACGGCGCCATGCTGCTGCTGGCGTCCGACGCGGGCCGGTACATGACCGGAACCGTCATACCGGTCGACGGCGGCCAGGTACTCAGCTGGATGTAGCAACGCTTCTCGCAATATTCGCAGTATTCGCAGTACACCAAAACGACAAGGAGACAACCATGTATGACAAGACGCGCACGGCGCTGGCCGGCGTGGTGGGCAGCGCGTTGCTTGCGCTCGCGCCGCTTTGTGTCGCCGCGCAGGAATATCCCTCGAAACCGGTAAAGGTCGTCGCGCCATACGCGGCCGGCGGCGCGATCGACATCGTCGCGCGGACGCTGGCCCAGCCGCTGGGGCAAGCGCTCGGACAGCCCTTCGTGGTCGACAACAAGACGGGCGCGGCCGGCAATCTCGGTGTCGATGCCGTCGCCAAGGCGCCGCCCGACGGCTACACGCTGACGGTGGCGCTGAGTTCGAACCTGATGATCAACCAGTTTCTGTACACGAAGCTGCCCTACCAGCCGGAGAAGGATTTGAAGCTGGTTGCCAAGGTTGCCGAGGCGCCGCTGGTGCTGGCGGTGACTTCGGGCATCAACGTCGGCAGCCTGGCGGATCTGCGCAAGTACGTGCAGTCGCACAAGGGCAAGATGTCGTATGGATCGTGGGGCGTCGGCACCATTTCCCACCTCAGCGCCAGCCGCCTCAACGACCTGCTCGGCGGCGACATGGCGCACGTGGCCTATCGCGGCGAATCGCCCATGATCAACGATCTGGTGGCCGGCAATATCCAGCTGTCCTTTGTCACTGGCGCGCAGGCGCCGCAGTTCATCGCCGCGGGCCGCCTGAAGCCGATTGCGGTGACCGGGCCGGTGCGGCTCGCCACGTTGCCCAATGTGCCCACGCTGGCCGAGGCAGGCGTCGACGACGTGCTGTTGCGCGCGGTCGGCTGGGTGGGGGTGGCGGCGCCAGCCGGCACGCCGGCGCCAGTGGTGGACCGCCTGGCGAGCGAACTCGACAAGGCGCTGCGCAAATCCGATGTGCAGAAGCGCATCCGCGATCTGGGCTGGACGCCCAGCTTCCAGGGGCCGGCCGACATCGCGGCCACGTACCAGCGCGAGGCGCCGATCTGGAAACAGGTGGTGCGCGAATCCGGCGCAAAACTCGACTGACCGAAACGATTCACCGAGAGGACCATTGACGCCATGAGCAAAGAACGCACCGCCGTCCGCGAGATGAACAGCTGGTTCTTCGATACCTACCTGCCCGACTGGGTGCAGATGGGCGCGAACACCGAACAGGCGCCCGAGGCCATCCTCGAATACTGGGGCGCGCCGCTGCACGCGGCCTCGGTCAACATGACCCGCTGCCTGCACACCGGAGACCAGGTGATTGGCCTGCTGCGCGCCAACCAGGCGCCGCTGCAGGCCGAGCAGTACACCCATACGGTAGTGCTGGACCGTAGCGTCAAGGGCTACAACCACAACGCAGGATCGATCGATGTGATCTGGTCGCGCCGCCGCGCGGACGAGAGCGAGATCGAACGCCGCGCCGTGCATTTCGACATCCATCGCACGGACAAGGGCTGGCGCGTGGTCACCGTTGCCAGCGCGTTGACCGACCGCACGTCGCTCGACGAAATCTGGGAAACCGTCTGACGGAGCCGAACCATGACCGAATCCACGCAAGCCTCCAGCGAACCGCTGATCCGCCACACCATCCGCGATGGCGTCGCGATCATCACGCTCAATCGCCCGCCGCAGAACCGCCTGACACGCCCGCTGTATGCGGAACTGGAGGCAGCCATCCGCCATGGGGTGCGTGCCGGTGCGCGCGCCATGCTGTTCCGCAGCGAACTTGCGGACTTTTGCCTCGGCGGGGACTTCCGCGAATGGCCCCACCTCGAGACGCACAGTGCCCGGCGCGAGCGCTTCGGCTATTCGAATGGCATTCTCAATGCGATCGAATCGCTGCCGATCCCCACGATCTGCGAGGTGAACGGCCGTGCCTATGGCGGCGGCTTCGAGCTTGCGCTCCATACCGACCTGATTTTTGCGGGCGAATCGGCACGCTTCCGCTTCACCGAGGCCACGCTGGGCGTATCGCCCCTGGCTGGCGGCGTCCAGCGAATTGCCGAGCGCTGCGGGCGCGCGGCAGCCGCGCGGCTGGTGATGCTGTCAGAGGAGATCACCGCGGCCGAGGCGCTGTCGATGAACATCGTCGCCAAGGTCGTGACTGACGCTTCGCTTGCCGAAACCGCCATGCGCCACGCCGCGCAACTGGCCTCCGGCCCCACGCGCGCCCACGCGGTAACCAAGTCCGTGCTCGGCGCGTGGTCAGCCGGCGGCGTGCGGTCTGCCGACGAGGTCATGATCGAACAGGTCTCCGTCCTGCTTGCGACCGACGACGTACAGCGCGGCGTGCAATCGGCCATCACGGCGATCGAGGCCGGCCAGCCCAGGCCGGACGTGCCGTTCCACGGCCAATGAAAGGGAAGGACATGATGCAACCCGAAGAACACTACATCCCGGTGGACGCCGGCGTCGAACTGCATGCCTGGGTCTTCCGCCCGGCCAAACAGGATGGGCCGGTCCCGGCCATCACCATGGCGCATGGCTTTTCCGGCCTCAAGTATCGTGGGCTGCGCGAGTACGCCGAGCGCTTTGCCGCGGCCGGGTTCGCGGTCATCGTGCACGATCATCGCAACTTTGGCCTGAGCGGCGGAGCTGTGCGCGGCGATATCGATCCGTGGCAGCAGATTGCGGACTGGCGACGCACCATCGCGTACGTGGAATCGCTCGATGGCATCGATGCCGCGCGGATCGGCATCTGGGGCACCAGCTATGCCGGCGGTCACGCCATGGTGCTGGGCGCCACCGATGCGCGGATCCGCGTGGTGGTGGCGCAAGTGCCGATCGTCAGTGGCTACGATCAAAGCCTGCGCCGCGTGGCGCCCGACGCGCGCGCGGCGCAGCAAGCGCTGTTCAATGACGACGAACGGGCGCAGCTGCGCGGCGAGTCGCCGATGATGCAGCGCGTGGTCAGCCTGGACCCCGCGGTGCGCGCGGTCTATCGCTCGAAGGATATGATGGACTACCACAACGCGTACACGATTCCAGACGGCGTGGAGCCCAGCGAATACGTGACGTTGCGCTCGACGCGGCTGTCGCAGCTCTACGACCCGGGCCACTGGATTCCGCGCATCGGGCCGAAGCCCCTACTTATGATCGTTGCCAAAAACGACGTCGTCACGCCCACCGACCTGGCGCTCGCCGCCTATGAGCGTGCGGTGGAACCCAAGCGGCTGCGCATCATCGGCGGCGGCCACTTCGATGCCTACCGCAAGTCGTTCGAGGCTTCCAGCTCGGCGGCGCTGCAGTGGTACCGGGAACACCTGATGCAAGAGGTGGCGGCATGACGCAGGGCATCGTCGTGCTCGTGCATGGCTATCTGGATGGTCCGCAAGTCTGGCGTCGCCTGATCGACGAACCGGCCCCGCACGGGTGGGACATCGTTTCGGTGGCCCTGCCTCAGGGCACGGCCGATGCCGGATCGGACCGCCAACTGGAAGGCTACGCCGCCGATGTGGTGCGCCAGGTCGAACTGCTCGCGGCCGTGGCACAGGCGCCCGTGGTCATGATTGGCCATAGCATGGGCGCCCAGGTGGCGGAACTGGCCGCACTGAACCTGCGCGACCGGCTGGCCGGGCTTGTCTTGGTCACCCCCGCGCCGCTGGCCGGCTATGCGCTGCCGCCGGCTGTCATGGCGCGCTTCGTCGACAGGGCGGGGATGACCGACCGCGAGGCCATCGTTGCGGGCAAGCGCGCGCTGGCCGTGGCGCTCGATGCCGGCGCGCTGGACATCCTCGTCGATGGCACGCTGGCGACACCCCGGCAAGACGCGCTGGCGCAACTGCGCGCCTGGACGGGCGGCCACCCCGCCGGTCAGGCGCCGTCCGCGCTGCGGTGCGCGGTTCTGTGCGTATCGACCGACGACACGTTCATTACCGAGGATCTGGTCGCGGCCACGGCCATGCGCTTCAGCGATGCGCGCATCGAAAAGGTGCCGCGCGCCGGACACTGGCCGCAACTGGAGCAGCCTGCCGCGCTAGCGGACCTGCTGCGACGCTTCATCGCCGCGCTGCCGCCTCCGTCGCGCGCCTAGCACCGGGCAATCCGTCAGACACAAGCTAACTAGGAGACAACGGATGCAAGCCGACTACTCGCTGCTGATCAAGCAACTGCTGATCACACCGCTGGCCCAGGCCCCCGAACAGACCATCGTCTATCGCGACCTGAGCCGCTATACCTATCGCACGCTGCGCGACCGCGTCGGCAGGCTGGCTTCGGGGCTGCAGGAACTGGGCGTGGGCCACGGCGACACGGTGGCGGTGCTCGACTGGGACAGCCATCGTTACCTCGAGTGTTTCTTCGCCGTGCCGATGATGGGGGCGGTGCTGATGACGGCCAACATCCGTCTCGGCATCGACCAACTGCAGTACACGCTGCAGCATGCCGCGCCGCGCGTGCTGCTGGTCCATCGCGATTTCCTAGAGACGGTTCGGGCAATGCCCGACGTGCTGGCCGCCGCGCGGCGCGTGGTGGTGCTCGACGACCACGACGATGCGTCCGACGCCAGCGGCTACGAGGCGCTGCTCGCTGCCAGCGATCCCGGCTTCGCGTTTCCCGATTTCGATGAAAACACCCGGGCCACGCAGTTCTATACGAGCGGTACGACAGGAATGCCGAAGGGCGTGGCGTTCACGCATCGGCAACTGGTGCTGCACACGCTGGCCACATGCGCCGCATTCGGCAGCAGCCGGGCCCAGGGCCGCTTGCACAATGGCGACGTCTACATGCCGATGACGCCGATGTTCCACGTGCACGCGTGGGGCATGCCGTACGTGGCGACGATGCTGGGCGTGAAGCAGGTCTATCCAGGTCGCTACGCGCCGGACATACTGCTGGCGCTGAAGGATCGCGAAGGGGTGACGTTTTCCCATTGTGTGCCGACGATCCTGCAGATGGTGCTGGACCGCGCGGAGGCTGATGGCGCCGATGCAGCGCGCCTGGCGGGCTGGAAGATCGTGGTGGGCGGCGCGCGATGTTCCGCGGCCCTGGCCAGCCGCGCGCTGGCGCATGGCATCGACGCGTTCGCCGGCTACGGCATGTCGGAAACCTGCCCGTTCATCACGGCGTCGCACATCGATCCGTCGCTGGCGGAAGACGATGACGAAACGCTGTCGACGCGAATCCTGCCCGGCCGTGCATTGCCGCTGGTGGAAATCCGCATCGTCGATGCCTCCATGCAACCGTTGCCGCCCGGCAGCGGACAACAGGGCGAGGTGGTGCTTCGCGCGCCGTGGCTGACGCAGGCGTACCTGGGAAACGCCGCCGCGTCCGAGGAACTCTGGCGAGGCGGATACCTGCACACTGGCGATATTGGCATGCTCACCGATAGCGGCTACCTGCAGATCACGGATCGCCTCAAGGATGTCATCAAGACCGGCGGCGAATGGATTGCGTCCGGCACGGTCGAGGACCTGATCTGCCGGCACCCTGACATCCGCGAGGCTGCCGTCATTGCCGTGCCCGACGAAAAGTGGGGCGAGCGGCCGATGGCGATCGTAGTGGCTCGCACCGGCTGCGCAAATCGGATCGACGCCAATGCGCTGCGCAGTCATCTGGCGCTTCATGCGGAAAAGGGGCGCATCCCGAAATATGCGATCCCCGAGACGATACACTTTGTTGACGCGCTGCCACGCACGAGCGTGGGCAAGTACGACAAGCGCGCAATGCGGGAACGCTACCAGAAAAGGGAGGAGACGCCGTGAAAAGAAAGCCGGGAAAAACGGGTGGAGTGAGCATGCTGCCGGCACGTGAGGCAGCAATGACGCCGGACAATGCACCTGCCGTGGCGTCGATCATCTCTGAAGGATCGGATCGGAACTTTGTCGAAGCATTGGCACGGGGACTTCGCATCCTTCAGGCTTTTCATTCGAGCGAAGAGCGCTTGAGTAATCTCGAAATCGCACACCGCTGTGGCCTCCCGAAATCCACCGTCACTCGCCTGACCTACACACTGACGACCCTGGGGTTTCTTCATCATATTGCTGACATCGGGCGCTATCGCATTGGCCTTGCCACGCTGACGCTGGCACACGTGGCGCATGCACGGCTGGACCTGCGGGCGGCCAGCGATGCTGCTCTCCAGGAACTCGCCGACAGTACTCGGACGATGATCTCGCTTGGAATTCGCGACGACCTGTCGGTGCTTTACATCGACTGCCGCCGCAGCCAGTCGACCGCCGTCACACTGAACCTCGACGTCGGCAGCCGGCTGGCGCTCGGGACGACCGCCGTCGGGCGGGCGCATATCGCCATGATGGGCGCGGCGGAACGGCGCGCCGTCATGCAGAGGCTGGAGGCGCTGGGCGAAGCTCAGTGGCCGGTCATCGAGCAGGGGATCGCACGGGCGTTCACGGAACTGTCCGAGATTGGTTGCGTCACGTCCTTTGGCGATTGGAACAAGGAGATCAACGGTATCGCGGTGCCCCTCAGGCTTGGGTCCGAACTGCCGCCCGTCGTCATCAATGCGGCGGCCCCCTCGCGGACCGTCTCGGCGGAAGAATTCATCGCGGACGTTCGTCCACCGTTGATCGCCACGGCCCGGATGATCGAGAATCGCTATCGGCGGCAAAGATGACGATCTGTGGTGAATCGTCATAGTTGGAGTGCCACGATCCTAGTTTGGCGTGCTTACGATGCGCCCTCTGAGTCCGCCTACTTGGTCTTCTTTGTCTTCCCGGTGGGCCGCTTGCCCTTGCTGCCATTTGCGTTCCGCGGGCTGGCCGGTTGCCAAATGTTAGCGGCACGCCGCTCAAGCGAAGAGGCGCTTGCTTTCGCGGCCGCGCTCAGTGAGGCGAGAATCTCGTCGCGGGCGAACTATCAAGTAGCTTGATGCACGGGAAATCCAACGGCACCTGCGGGCGCTCGCCGAAACCGGGCATATATCCCGGTACGCCGTGCCCGAGGTGGTTAACTTTTTCGACGCACTGCCACGCACCAGCGTCGGGAAATACGACAAGAAGGTCTTGAGGGCGCTTTACGCACAGGCGTAGACATTGCCAATAGCTCTGGACACACGAGGTGCCCTCAGGAGAAAAATCGCGAAACTGGTCCAGAAATCAAACTTAACGCGGGATATTCATGACTACACTTTTCGAACCGTTCAAGCTAAAAGATGTTGTACTCCGAAACCGAATTACGGTCCCGCCAATGTGCCAGTACATGGCAAACGAAGGGTTTCCGACGGACTGGCACGGCCCCCATCTGACCGGTCTCGGTAGAGGAGGTGCCGGACTGGTCATCTTGGAAGCTACGGCTGTCTCGCCGGAAGGCCGGATTACACCCAACTGCTTGGGCATCTGGTCTGATGCTCACGGCGAGGCGCTGCGTCCGCTGGCTGATGCCATTCGTTCAACTGGTGCGGTGCCTGGAATCCAGCTTGCGCATGCCGGCCGAAAGGGGAGCGCTAATCGGCCGTGGGAGGGGGACCACCACATCGAGGCCGATGATCCGCGGGGATGGGAAACCATTGGACCTTCCGCCATTTCTTTCAATAGCGCAAAACTTCCGAAAATTCCCCTGGCAATGACAATTGCCGATATTGCGCGCGTACGCTCAGATTTCGTCAAAGGTGCTGTGCGCGCTCGCGATGCCGGCTTCGAATGGCTCGAGCTTCATTTTGCCCATGGCTATCTTGGGCAAAGTTTTTTTTCAACCCACTCGAATCAGCGAACAGACGTGTACGGAGGCAGTCTTGAGAACCGTAGCCGATTTCTGTTGGAGACCTTGTCCGCCGTTCGCAAGGTCTGGCCTGAACACCTCCCGTTGGCCGTTCGCTTCGGTTTTGTCGAGTACGACGGCGGCGACGATGTGCACTTCCCTGAAGCACTTGATATCGCCAAGCAGTTCCAGGCCAACGGAGCGGATTTCCTGAACGTCAGCGTTGGATTCTCGACGCCCACGGCGAAAGTGCCGTGGTCACCCGCTTACCTTGCGCCCGTTTCGGAAATCGTACGACGCGAACTCAACATGCCTGTCGGAGTCGCTTGGGGCATTGAGCAGCCAGCGTTAGCAAACGACATTCTCGACAGGCAACAAGCTGACCTGATCATGGTCGGTCGGCCGCTGCTCGCCAATCCGAATTGGCCATTTCGCGCAGCACAGGAGCTTGGCGTGGATAAGCCCGCGTGGACCCTACCTGCACCGTACGCTTTCTGGCTAGATCGCTATGACTTGACATTGACACAAGCTCCGCGGTAGTCATATTGCTAGATACTATGGAAGGGGCATGGTGTCGCACAGCGTAGTGGTCGCGCTCACCGCCGATTGCCAAGCGGCCACGGCTGCCTGGAGTCGGCCGGGGCGCTTTTCGTGACGCTGTCGATGACCTCTTGCATCCTGCGCTTGTTCGCTTCGTATTGCGCATCGGCGACTTTCGCGAACTCGGCTCGTGCGCATGGCGCAGACAGGAACTGAAGTTGCCCCGTATTGACGGTCACCTCGCAGATTTCTTGACCCATTCACTGCTTAGGTTCGTCAGAGGCCGACGGACCCGGTCCGGCCGGTCCCGGCTCAACGTCACAGAAATCGCGCGCCAGTCCAGCTAATTCCGGATTTCCAGTCCAGCAAGCCGGTCTGTAGTCCGGCTAATTCCGGTTCCCTACACTACACTGTAGTATCCGAGCCGAGTTTGACGAGGTGGGAACGCATTAGACTCAGTGAACTCTCATCGCGGCTCAACGTGATCGCCGCGAATGCAGTGAGCCTCCCTCAACCGCGTTCGGTTCATTCTGCTCGATGTTGGAAGGTCCGTTGCCAAGGCGGAGCGGCCGTTCAAGTGTCCACGCGCGTACGCCGGCGAGTGTCGGAAACTGGCCGATCTCGGCCGCCCGGCTCATCCACGTAACATACCGCAGTCCGGCCGCCCGTCCTGACTGCCACACGGCCTTTCCGTCCTGCAATTCGGCGACGAACCTATACTTTTCGGTGGACTCCCCCGGCGGCAAGCAATTACCTGTCGTTGGGGGGTGCAAAAGAATATCCGTCCTGATAATATTTCGGCACTTTCCGCGTCTCCGACGCATCGACCCCCGCCGACTGTTCAGTTGGCACAGTATTTTCCCCCCTACGGGCCATCCTGCCCGTAGGCATGTTGGCCTTTTTCTTTCTGCGAGGCCATCATGTTCAAGACGTTCCCGATTTTCGTTGTTTTGTGCGCCCTGGTTACCGGTTGCGCCGCTCAGCAAAGCTCCCCCAATGTCTATCGCGGGTCCGAAGCTTTGCGGACTGGCGCAGCCGAACAGGTAACTGTCCTCCGAGTGCGGCCAGTTAGCATCGTCGGCAATGACGGCCCCGTATCGGCCAGCAGTGGTTTGCCTGGCGTCGCCGGCGCGGTAGTCGGCGCAATTTTGGGCGCCTACGTGATCGGCAATGGCAACGGCCGCTATCTGGCTGGTGCGATGTCCGGCACGATTCCCGGTGTCGTTGCCCAGGTGGCAGCGGATCGGTTCAGCCGGCGTGATGGCGTGGAGGTCATTGTCCGCACGGACAATGGCCGCCAGCTTGCCGTCACGCAGGATGCCGACCAACAGTTCGTATCTGGTGAACGCCTCTACTTGGTTTCAGGTGGTAGCGGTTACCGCCTGACGCGCTAATGACTTAGTCCGGGTTCTCGAGCTTTCTTCCTTTCTCCTTCTGTCTTTTCTCCCTTGCGGGGCACGCCCCCGCTTGCGGGGGATGCTTGCCTCGCGCAACCATTAAGGCATTCAAATGAAAAACATTGTTGAACCCATCCTGGCTGTGGCTCCGATCGTTACGAACGGCAAGACCATGCAAGAGGTGGCTGTAGCACTGGGCAAAACGCTCCGTGCCGCGCAACTTGATCCCGAGTGGCTGTGCGTTGCGAACTTTAGCGAGAATCGCAACGAGAAAGCCTACGGGTTGCTGCCCAGCGCGAACTGGCCGGACTGCGACAAAGGCCGCATTGCGGTCTCTGTCGTCCGCGGCCTGTCGGATAGCTGGGGCGTCCACGTCGACCTGATTCACTTCGCCGGCGGTGGTGATGCGCTCGAAGCTTGCGTGAGCAAGTTGCTGATCGCCAAGGTTGCGCGCCGTGACCACGCCTGGGAAATGGCGCGGGTCTTGGCAGAAGCCTTGAACGTCGTCTGACGCCGGTCAGCCGGCGGATCATCGACGGCTTGCCGACCCCCTACCAGGGGTTCGGCAAGCCTTTTTGATCGCGTCTTCGACGCATCGAACCATCGTCTGGCAAATCCAGACCCGTCCATCGCATTCGCGGGACGCCTCCCGCGAAGTGGGAGCGCTCCGCATATCGGAGATCCCCATGCTTGATTCCACACTGTCTGTTCCGCAGTCCGTTACTGTGAGACGTCCCAGGGTCGCAGCTATCGATACGACCGGCCTCACGGTCGAGCAAGTCGAACTCCAGCTGTACACCATGCTGCGCGGCATGGAGCTGGAGCCCGAATGGATTACCGCCACCAATCGCTATCGCGACGATGAGCGCATCCACGGTTTGCGTGCGGACGCGCCATGGCCGAAACCTGGCGCCCGCGATCGCATTGCTGTTTCCGTCTTCCGCGGATCGTCGGAGGGCTGGACCGTGAACGTCGATCAGATCCAGCTCACGCAGGATGCCTCCGGTCCGCACTGGGCAGTACGGAAACTGCTCTGCGCGAAGGTATTCGGTCGTGACCTGGCGTTCTCGATAGCCCGGGTGATTTCGGAAGCCCTGGACCTAGTCTGAGGGGTAGGGCGCCTAAGGGGGGGCGCCCGGCCTCCCCATACAAGAGCGCTTGCGGAAACGTATGACCGCTTCGGCAAACGCTTTTGATCGCGTCTCCGACGCATCGAACCACGTCTGGCCTGTCCAGACCTTACCCATTGCAGGACACCGTCCCGCTGGGGATGGCTGTCCCGTTTCACCAGAGACTGCCATGAAGATCCCCAAATCCTTTACCCAACCGCACGCCCCTGGCAATGCCACAGCCTGCGCCTCCCTCAACTTGCGATGGCGCGCGACGTGAACACGGTTTGGAATTTCTGCAATGAAACCCAGTATCGCAGCCTGAAGCGTTACTGCAATCGCCCGAAGGTCTGGCTGTCAGGGTTCGACCTTCAGAAACTCACAGCGGGCTTCAGCAAATGCGAAGGCGTGCGCGTCGGAACCTGACCGCCGTCGCAAATGGCGCAAGCCTGTTCGGCATCGCCGTTGTATTATTCGCCGTAGGAGCAGTCCTCTCGAAAGGAGAAAAGTGATGTTTGGTCCTCCTCTTTTGGTTCTTGCGTTGCTGTTTTCGGCCTACTTGCTGTGGGCAGACCGTAACGGGCGTCGCGTCCATAAGGACTGAACGCCAATCCACTGCCTTATTTCGCCCGGCAATGCCGGGCCATCAAACTGACGCACCTCTCGGGTGCGTTTTTTTTTCTACCACGCGGGGCGCGTCCCTGCGGGGCAGCTCCACGACCTCCGGAGTTACCCCAACCATGATCGACCGTATTTACGGCGCTGGCCTGGCCAGCCACCCTCCCGGTGTTCGCCTTAACCTCCAGTTGTACTCGACCAACTATCGCGCTGCGCTCACCCTCAGGTGCGCCGATGACGGCATGCCGTATGGCACGCTGACCACCAACCTGCCCGAAGTCGAACTGGCCAGTGACGAGTTTGTCGTCTCCGCTGGGTGGAACCTGCCACGGGATCTGGCAGCCAGCTTCCTGGAAGCCGGCTTGTTCGCCGAGGCACGCCACGTTCCCTACGGTGACGGCTTCGCTTCAGTCTGGCGGATCGTCTCGCAAGAATTGCTCGATGCCATCGCAATCGTGCGAACGGAGGCCACGGTACGGCACCGCCGCCGCGTCGCCGCTTGAATCGAAGCATCCCAGTAGTCCTCTCTCACCCACACGGGGCAACGCCCCATGTGGGGCTTGCTTCGTGCTTAGGAGCAAGCTTCATGTACGTGATTACCTTTGATACGGGACGGGTTGAATCCCGCACCACACTGGCCGGCGTGCTGGCCTTCTTCAACTGCGACGACGACCTGCGCCGACGCACTCCGGTGGAGTCCGTGCGACTACGCCATATCGCCCGCGGCGACATCCCTCTTATCCGGCTGGCAAGGGGCAACTTTGCTGTCCGACCCAAGGGTTCGATGCGGGAGATCCTCGACACCATCATCGGTGAAGTGGACCGGTTCATCCTTCGCCCGGACGGGAAAGTGCTTAGGCCTTTCGAGGTCAGCCGCGACGCCTGGGAAGCAGTAGTGGCCGCTGGTCGCCTTGGCTATTTCCCCGAGGAGGCTCTGGCGCCGGAATGCTGTGACCAGGGCACGCTGTTCGCAGATCCTGATGCAGCATTCGTCGACCCCGCATGCTACGTGGAGCAGCAATTTCGTGCTCGTTTCGGCTTCGGCACGAACGGGCCCGAATACTCACCCGGCGCCGGCATCAATTCGCGCCACGAGGTCCATGTCGCATACGCACTGCAACGAGGTGAGAAAGTTCGCGATTGCGTCCTCAATGCCTATCGAGACAGCCCGGAAATCGGCAAGTACGATCTGCTTTGGCTGAAGGATCTGATTGCCGTGCCGGCCCTACGCGGGGCGTTGCCAGCCGACAAGCTGCAGGCGCTTTGTGGGTTGACTTCCTCTCCGGGCTAACCCCCGGAGATTCCTCCAGCGAGCGCCTGAAGTCCCAGGCGGGCAATGTTCCGGGC
>NZ_JBIUHC010000220.1:0-13651 GCF_044627735.1 Cupriavidus sp. CuC1
CGTGCCGCGCCGATCGCGGCACCCACCGCGGTCCCGCTCTCGCCAGCGGTCAGCGCACCGCTGCCGCTGGCCGGCGGCGCCAGCTGGCGCAGGCGGGCGTCGCGCTCGGCGCGCGGCAGCTCGCCGATGCGCCGCACTTCGGCATAAAACGCTGTCCAATCGCCGCCGCTTCGCGCCAGCAGCACCGTGAAGGCCGGCACCCATTGCTGGTAGGTCGCCACGGCAGCAAGCTGCGCGTTGGTCAGCGGCCGCTCGAACCAGCGGTCGTAGCCGCTGTAGCCGCCCCACTCTTCCTTGAGCTTTACATAGCGAGCACGCAAGCCGGCGAAGATCTCCGCCTTGCCGGCGCGCTTGGCATCGTCTGGCAAGGGCGAGTGATAGAGCACATCAAGCCGATCGCGCGCGTCCAGCAGCATCGCGCGGAATTGCTGGCGGCGCATGTCGTACTGGCGGTAACTGGCGCGGGCATCGGGCGACGCCGCCAGCGCCAGCCAGCGCTCCACCCCGGCCGTTTCCACGGCGGTGGCAAAGGACTCGTTGAAGGTGGTGTCATTGCGCACATAGACCACCTGGTGCGCCAGTTCGTGGAAGATCAGCCGGGCCAGCTCGCCTTCGGGCTGGTAGACGAAGGTATTGAGCAGCGGATCGTCGAAGTATCCCAGCGTGGAATACGCCGGGATGCCGGCGACGTAGGGTTCCAGGCCCTCTTTGCGCAGGCCCTGCGCATAGCCGTCGGCGTCGGCCTGCGCGTAATAACCGCGGTAGCTGATGCAGCCCACCACCAGGAAGCACCACTTGTGCAGCTCCATCGACAGCTCGGGGGTGGCGAACACGCTCCACACCACATACGACCGGTGCAGGTTGGCGTAGCGGCGGTAGCTGCCGTTGTCAGGCAGCTTCAGCTCACGGGAGGCAAAGTCGCGGATGGTGCCGGCGAGAGCCAGGCGCTGCGCCAGCCGCGTGTCCTTGGCTTGCTGCGCCGCGGCAATGGCGTCGGGCAATGGCCGGGAATCCGCCATCACCCCAAGGTGGCCACCGATCGACTGCGCGTAGTAGCCGACCGTGTCGCAGCCGGACAGCAGCGCGGCAAGCCCCAGCGCAGCCAGGGCTTGAAGCGTGCGTGCCGGGCGCAGGTTCATGGCGGCTAGGCGGCGACAGCCGTGGCCGGCGCGGCTTCCACTTGCACCAGGCAATCGTAGAATACCGGCGCGCGGCCCAGGTCGGTCAGGCGCTGGCTGGTGAGCTCGTTGGCGTTCTTGCCGTCCGGCGCCAGTTTCTTCCACCAGATCGACAGCCCCACCACCAGCCCGCGGCGAGCCCGGTCGGTCACGCGGGCCCGCGCCAGCATGCTGCCGCGGTCGTTGAAGGCACGCACCATGCTGCCGTTGGCGATGCCGCGCGGGGCGGCGTCCTCGGGATGGATGTCCAGGTGCGGCTCGCCTTCGGTGGCGCGCAGGCTGTCGACGTTGACAAACGAGCTGTTGAGGAAGTTGCGCGCCGGCGGCGAGATCATCGCCAGCGGATAGCGCGCTGCCAGTTCCGGCGCGGTCGCGGGTGTCTCGTACGGGGGCACGTAGTCGGGCAAGGGATCGAGGCCGTCGCGGCGCATGATCTCCGAGTAGAACTCGCACTTGCCGGACGCCGTGGCAAAGCCGCCCTCGGCAAGCGGCGCCGCCGGCAGGTTGAGCTTTTGCCAGCCCTGCGCCTTGAGGGAGTCCCAGCTGATGCCTGCCGCGCGCGGGTCCGTGGCCACGATGGCCTGGGCGGCGATGTCCTCGTCGCTATCAGCAAAGCACGGCTCGACAAAGCCCATGCGCCGGGCCAGGCGGCGGAAGATCTCGGTGTTGGGCAAGGCCTCGCCCAGCGGCGCGATAGCCTGGTTGTTGGCCAGGAAGTACGTATGGCCGTAGGCCTTGTGCACATCCACGTGCTCGAGCTGGGTGGTGGCCGGCAGCAGGATGTCGGCATAGTCGGCCGTATCGGTACGGAACTGCTCCAGTACCACGGTGAACAGGTCTTCACGCGCGAAGCCTTCGGCCACCTTGGTCGATTGCGGCGCCACCGACACCGGGTTGCTGTTGTAGACCACCAGCGCCTCGATCTTCGGATTGCTCGCGCCGTCACCGGCATCGAGCAGCGCGTCGCCGATGGTGCTCATATTGACCGTGCGCGGCAGCGCCGGCAGGCCAGGCAGCAGGTCGGGGCGCTGCAGCGCCAGGTTGTCCACCGGGAAGAAGCCCGAAGTGGACAATTGGAGGCCGCCGGCCGCGTGGCGCCAGGCACCTACCAGGGACGGCAGGCAGGCCACCGCGCGCACCGCCTGGCCACCGCCATGGGAGCGCTGCATGCCGTAGTTCAGGCGGATCGCCACCGGCTGGCGCTCGCGCACGGCGAGTTGCCCGTAGAGGCCGGCCAGCCATTCGATGTCGTCGACGCCGATCCCGCACAGTTCGGCCGCGCGCGCCGGAGTGTAAGCCTGGGCACGCTCGCGCAGCGCCTCGAAGCCCACCGTGTGGCTCGCGATGTACTCAAAGTCGAGCAGGTCGTCGCGCATCAGCACGTGCATGATCGCCAGGGCCAGCGCGCCGTCGGTGCCAGGCATGAGGGCGATATGGCGATGGCATTTCTCGGCCGTCAGCGAGCGGTACGGGTCGATCGCCACCAGGGTGGCGCCGCGCCGCTTGGCTTCCTGCACCCGCGTCCAGAAATGCAGGTTGGAGGCGATGGGGTTGCCGCCCCAGATGATGATGAGCTTGGCATCGGGCACATGCTCGATGTCCATGCCGATGCTGGCGCCGTAGGTGTAGCGCAGTGCGGTGGCACCGGCGCTGGCGCAGATCGTGCGGTCAAGCAGCGAGGCGCCCAGCTTGTGAAAGAAGCGCGCCGCCATGCTCTCGCCCTGCACCAGCCCCATGGTGCCCGCATAGCTGTACGGCAGGATGGCCTGCGGGTCGCGCGCGGCGATGGCGGACAAGCGGGAGGCCACGGTGTCCAGCGCCTCGTCCCAGGAAATCGGCTCGAACTTGCCTTCGCCCTTGCGGCCGACCCGCTTCATTGGCGTGAGCAAGCGGTCGGGGTGGTAAGTGCGCTCCGTGTAGCGCGAGACCTTGGTGCACAGCACGCCCTGGGTGCCGGGGTGATCGGGATCTCCCGCCACCTTGGTCGCGCGACCGTCTTCCACGGTGACGAGCAATGCACAGGTATCAGGACAATCGTGCGGGCAAGCGGCACGGACGATGCGGGAAGCCATGGATTCTCCTGGCAAGCAATTGGGGGCGGGCGGCGCGACTGGCATGGGAACCATGCATCGGGGCGGCTGGGCGGCCACACGCGGCGGGACCTGGCTACCGTGCAGGAAAGGCCGTTGCCGGGCTGACCTGATGGCATCGCGTGTTGTATGCCGGCGTCGCCCCGACGGGCGCCGCCGGGGAAATTGTTAGGCTCCGATTGTATTCGATTATGATAGCCCGACGCTGCGCCGGGGGATGGCGCCAGGGCAGCGCCGGCACAGACCGGCAAGGCATTCACGGGTAAAGAACACACCGTTTTTCACGGGGAAACCATGCAAGTGCATTCTGGGGTCAGGAGCTGGCGCTTTGCCGGCCTGCTGGTGGCATGCGCCATCGGCTCATTCGTTGCCAATGCCAGCGCCGAGAACGGGGTCAGCGCGGACACCATCCTGCTGGGCCAGTCGGCTGCGCTCACCGGGCCTACCGCCATGCTCGGCAAGCAGCTCAATTCCGGCGCGCAGCTCTATTTCGACTACGTCAACCAGCACGGCGGCATCTACGGCCGCAAGATCGAGCTCAAGGTGCTGGACGACTTCAACGAGCCCGAATCCGCCGCCAAGAACACCCGCGCGCTGATCGACGAAGACCGCGCCTTCGCGCTGTTCGGCTACGTGGGCACCGAGACCGGCGAGGCCTCGCTGCCGCTGGCCACCCAGGCCAGGGTGCCGTTCTTCGCCCCCTACAGCGGCGCCCAGTCGCTGCGCGAGCCGTTCAACCGCTATGCGTTCCATGTGCGCGCCGGCTTCAACGAGGAAGCCGCGGCCATCCTGCGCCAAGTCCGCGTCACCGGCCTCAAGCGGGTCGCTGTGGTCTACAACGAGGACGCCTACGGCAAGGCCGGCCTGGAGGCGCTGGAACGCGCTCTCAAGGCCTCGCCCGACAGCGGCGTGCAGATCGTCGCCCGCGAAGGCGTGGTGCGCAATACGGTGGAAATCGGCGACGCCATGCAGGGCTCGATGAAGTCCAAGCCCGACGCGGTGGTGATGATCAACGCGTACCGGACCACCGGCGCTTTCGTCAAGGAAGCGCTGCGCCGCGGCTTCAACGGCCAGTTCTACAACGTCTCGTTCGTCGGCACCCAGGCGCTTGCCAAGGAAGTGGGCGCCAAGGGCAGCGGCGTGATCATCTCGCAAGTCATGCCCCACCCCGGCAACGCCACGCTGCCGGTGGTGCGCGAATACCTGCGCCTGCTGCAGGCGGCCGGCAAGCCCAACGAGTTCGACTATGCCAGCATCGAAGGCTTCATCGCCGCCAAGGCCTTTGTCGAGGGCACGCGCCGCGCCGGCAAGGACCTCACCCGCGAAAAGCTGATCACCGCGCTGGAAAGCATGAGAAACGTCGACCTCGGCGGCTACATCATCAACTTCAGCCCGGAAAGCCACGTCGGCTCGAAATTCGTCGAGATGACCATCATCAATTCGCGGGGGCAGGTCATCCGCTGAAGTCAGCCACTGGCCTTCCGCCGCGGCCGGGCTTTTCTCCCCTCTCCCCTCACGGGGAGAGGGAGCGACTGCCGTCGTCATGGCGGGCGGCTTCGGCAGTGCCTCGGGTTTGCTCCCCTCTCCCACTTGTGGGAGAGGGGCCGGGGGAGAGGGCGGGCGCTCGTTACGCCGTCACGCTGGAAAAAACCATTGGCTTTGCTTCAAGTGGCTCCTAGCCGAACCACCCCTCTCCCCAGCCCTCTCCCCACGAGGGGAGAGGGAGTAAGCACCGTGCGTCATTTCAATCCCCGTTGGCGCATCCTGTCAGCTTCGTCCAGCGCTGCCGGGCTAACCAACTACGCCATGTCGTTCAGGTGGCAAGCCGAAAACCGCATCGGCGCGATTTCCTTCAGCAGCGGCTGCTCCTCCCGGCAGCGCGGCATCGCATGCGGGCAACGCGGATGGAAATGGCAACCCGGCGGCGGATGCAGCGGCGAGGGAATCTCGCCCTTGATCGCCACGAACGTCTTCTTGCCCACTTCCAGCTTGGGGGCCTCGGCCAGCAGCGCCTGCGTGTAGGGATGGTTGGGGCTGGCGAAGACATCTTCCGCCGGCGCCGACTCCACCACCCGCCCCAGGTACATGATCACCACCCGGTCGCTGATGTGCTTGACCACGCCCAAGTCATGGCTGATGAACAGGTAGGTCAGGTTGAGGTCCTCGCGCAGGCGCATGAAGAGATTCAGCACCTGCGCCTGGATCGAGACATCCAGCGCCGCCACCGACTCGTCGCACACCAGGAATTCCGGCTTGACCGCCAGCGCCCGCGCAATCCCGATGCGCGCGCGCTGCCCGCCCGAGAACTGGTGCGGGAAGCGGCGTAGCACGGTGGGGTCCATGCCCACGCGTACCAGCATGTCTTCCACGTAGCGTTTCTGCTCGCTGGCCGGCACCATGCCGTGCACGACCGGCGCCTCGCCAACGATGTCCATCACGCGCAGGCGCGGATTCAGCGACGCATACGGATCCTGGAAGATCATCTGGATCGCCAGCTGCTTCTCGCGCTTCTTCTCCGGCGGCAGGCGGTCCAGGTCAACGCCCCGCCACAGCCGGGAGCCTTCGGTCAGCGAATGCAGGCCCACCGCCATGCGGCCCAGCGTGGACTTACCACAGCCGGACTCGCCGACGAGGCCAACCACCTCGCCCGCGCGAATGGACAGGTCGACCCGGTCGACCGCATGCACCACTTCCTCTTTCGCCCCGGCGCCGAAGAGGTTGGCGATCTTGGCCGCGACGTCGAGCGATTTGACGAAACGCTTGGACACGCCCTTCAGCTCGAGGATGGGCGCGTTGGGCGTGGGTTCTGCGATGGGTTCGGTCTTCATGGCGGCGAGTGCGGGATCAACGACGGCGGCGCTCATGCGGCCTCCTGCTGGGCAAGGACCGGATGAAAGCAGCGCAGGCGGCGCCCGTCTGCCGCGGTGTCGAGTGGCGGCGTTGTCTTGCACACATCGGTGGCGTAGGCGCAGCGCTCGCGGAAAGCGCAGCCGGCCGGCAGGTTCAGCAACGAAGGCGTCATGCCGGGGATCTGCCGCAGCGGCGCGCCGCGCGGATTGCGCGACGGCGCGGAACTGATCAGGCCGTGCGTGTAGGGATGCTCGGGGCGCTCCAGCACCTGGCGCACATCGCCGGCCTCGACAATCTTGCCCGCGTACATCACGCACACCGTATCGGCCAGGCCGGCCACCACGGACAGGTCGTGGGTGATCCAGATCAGCGCGGTGCCGGACTCGCGGCACAGCTTTTGCATCTCGTAGAGGATCTGGCCCTGGATGGTGACGTCCAGCGCGGTGGTGGGCTCGTCGGCGATGATCAGGTCCGGCTTGTTCAGCAGCGCGATGGCAATCGCCACGCGCTGGCGCATGCCGCCCGAGAACTGGTGGGGATAGGCGCGCAGGCGCTCGTCCGGCGAAGGAATCCCGACGCGGGCCAGCGCATTGCGCGAGCGCTCGCGCGCCACCGCCTTGTCGACCTTTTCATGCGCCAGCACTGCCTCGATCATCTGCGTGTCGATGCGCAGGACCGGGTTCAGCGTCATCATCGGATCCTGGAAGATCATCGCGATGCGGTTGCCGCGCACATCGCGCATCTGCGCCGGCGTGAGGTTGCGCAGGTCGCGCGTGACGCCGTCGCGGCTGGTCAGCTCGATGCGGCCATCCACCACTTTGCCCGGGGAATCGATCAGGCCCATGATCGAGTAGCCGGTCATCGACTTGCCCGAGCCGGACTCGCCCACCAGGCCCATGATCTCGCCCCGGTCGACCGAGAACGAGACATCGTCCACGGCGCGCGCGATACCGCCGCGCGTGAAAAACTGGGTCTTGAGGCCTTCCACCACAAGGGTTGGTTTGCTCATATTCGCTCCTGTCGTGCTGCGTTACTGCGTTTGCAGGCGCGGATTGAGTACATCGCGCAGCTGGTCGGCGACCAGGTTCATGGCCACGATGGTGACCACCAGCGCAATGCCCGGGAAGAAGCTGATCCAGTACTTGCCGGACAGCATGTATTGCTGGCCGTTGGCGATCAGCGATCCCAGCGACGGTTCGGTAATGGGCACGCCCAGGCCGAGGAAAGACAACGTGGCCTCCAGCGTGATCGCCGATGCCACCTGCAGCGCCGCGATCACGATCAGCGGCGGCAGGCAGTTGGGCAGCAGGTGGCGGAACATGATCCGCCCCGGCGGCAGGCCCAGGCAGGTAGCGGCCTCGATATATTCCTTGCGCCGCTCCACCAGCGCCGCGCTGCGGGTGGTGCGGGCGTAGTAAGCCCACTGCACCGCCACCAGCGCGATCACGATATTGCCGATGCCCGGCCGCAGGAATGCCAGCAGGATCAGCGCCAGCAGGATGGGCGGGAACGACAGCTGCAGGTCGGCCACGCGCATGATGATGGCTTCGACGCGGCCGCCCAGGAAGCCGGCGATCAGCCCAAGCGTGGCGCCCAGCAGCAGCGCGATCACGGTGCTGACCACGCCCACGCCGATGCTGATGCGCAGGCCGTACATCACGGCTGAGAGGATATCGCGGCCCTGCTCGTCCGAGCCGAGCAGGAAGGTCATGCCGCTGCCGGACTGCTCGCCCGGTGCCATGCGCGCGTCGAGCACGTCGAGCGTGGCCAGGTCATATGGGTTCTGCGGCGACAGCCAGGGCGCGAGCAGCGCGATCAACAGGACGATGATCAGCAAGGTCAGGCCGGTCACTGCGATCTTGCTCGAGAAGAACTGGCTGGCGAAGCGCCGCAGCGGGGTCTGCTCGGCTAGCGGCGGGGCCGCGGTGGTTTCGGTTGCGGTTGTCATGAGCTCAGCCCTTGTTGTCGGCGATACGCACGCGCGGATCGAGCACGCTGTAGATGATGTCCACCAGCAGGTTGATCAGGATGAACAGCGTCACGATCACCATCAGGTAGGCCACGATGACCGGCCGGTCGAGCAACTGGATGGAATCGATGATCAGCTTGCCCATGCCGGGCCAGGCAAAGATCGATTCGGTCACGATGGCAAAGGCGATGATCGAGCCGAACTGCAGGGCAATCACCGTGACGATGGGGATCATGATGTTCTTGAGCACGTGCACACCCACGATGCGGGTATTCGACAGGCCCTTGGCCCGTGCGAACTTGACGTAGTCCTGCAGCATCGCCTCCTGCGTGCCGGCCCGCGTGAGGCGGATCACCATGGCGATATTGAGCAGCGACAGCGTCACCGCTGGCAGCAGCAAGTGACGCAAGCCGTCCACCGTGAGGAAGCTGACGGGGATGCCGAGCAAGGCGCTGGTTTCACCGCGCCCGTTGGACGGCAGCCAGCCCAGTTGCACCGCGAACACCATGATCAGCATCAGCCCGACCCAGAAGGTGGGCAGCGAAAAGCCGAGGATGGAAACGCCCATGATGGTCTTGCCTGCCACGCCGCCGGGGCGCAGGCCGGCCCACAGCCCGAGCGGGATGCCGAGCAGCACGGCCAGCAGGATGGCGCACACGGCCAGCTCCATGGTGGCCGGCATGCGCTCGAAGATCAGCTTGAGCGCGGGCGTGCCGTGCGCGAACGAGGTGCCGAGATCGCCGTGCAGCGCGTTGCGCAGGAAGATCCAGTACTGTTCCCAGAGGGGCTTGTCGAGCCCGAGCGCCGCGATGGTGCGCTTGATGTCCTCCTGGTCGGCCTGAGGATTGATCAGGATATCGACCGGGTTGCCGATGGCAAAGACGCCCAGGAAAACCAAGAGCGACATGACGAAGAGCACGACTACGCTCTGCATCAGGCGCCGAATAATGAAAACCAGCATGTTCGGAAGCTTTCCTTCGCCGATGACAGGCCACGGCGCCTGTAGGCGCCGCCTGGCTGCACCGGCAGTCGGCTCGTGGCTAGGCCCGGCTACCGTCCGGGGATGATTCGTCGGGAAGCGGCCGCCCAGACCGCGGACGCTTCCCGCTTTTACCTGCAAATACCTGCAAATGCCTGGCCGGGGGCGCGACGTCATGGTCGCGCTCGCCAGCCTCACCTTTTACTGCTCAGGCCCTCGCAACGTCAGGCCTTCAAGTTACTGCGGCTTGAAATTGTGCGCGTAGGTCCGTTCGTCGGTACGCGGCACGTAGGTGATGCCCTTCTGGGTGGCCCAGGTGGTCACCTGTTGGTGGATCGGGATGATACCGCCATCGTTGACGGCAATCGCGGTAGCTTCCTGCAGCAGCTTGGAGCGCTCGCCGTCATCCACCGTGGCCAGCGCCTTTTCCAGCACTACGTCCATCTTGGGATTGCAGTACTCGCCCCAGTTGGTCGTGCCAAAGCCCTTTTTCGGATCCTCGCAAGCCAGCAGCGCGCGCAGCGGCGAGCTCACTTCGCCGGTTTGCGCGCCCCAGCCCAGCAAACCGAACGAGAATTCATGCTTGATGCCCTTGGAAGAATAGGTCGCCATCGGCATGCCCTCGACCTTGGTCGCTATGCCGATGCGGGTCAGGTTCTGCGCAATGGTCTGGGCGATCTTCTCGTCGTTGACGTAGCGGTTGTTAGGCGTGTGCAAGGTGATGCCGAAGCCGTTCGGGTAGCCCGCTTCGGCCAGCAGCTTCTTGGCGCCTTCCGGGTCGTACTTGACCGTCTTCAGATTCGGGTTGTAGCCGAACAGCGTGGGCGGCACCAGGTTGTTGGTCGGCTCCGCCAGGCCTTCCATCAGGCGGTCCTTGATGCCCTGGCGGTTGATGGCCATGCTGATGGCATTGCGCACGCGCGCATCCTTCAGCGGGTTCTTATCCATCGGCGCGCCTTCCTTGGTGGTGACAAAAGGCGACTTGTCTTTCTTGTCATCGGTGTAAAGGTAGATCACGCGGTGCGAGATCTTGGAGAAGAACGACAGCTTCGGATCCTTGCGCACCTGCGGCAGGTCAGGCGTCGGTACGTTCTCGATGGCCTGCACGTCACCGGACAGCAGCGCCGCCATGCGGGTGGCCGGGTTCGGGATGAAGCGCAGCGTCACCTTGTCCCAGGCGGGCTTGGGACCCCAGTAGTCGGGGTTCTTCACCAGTTCGACCCGGTCGTCGCGCGCGTAGTTGACGAACTTGAAGGGGCCGGTGCCGATCATGCCCTTGCCTTGCGCGAAGTCGTCCGAGGTCAGGCCCTGCGTAGCCTTCTTCTGCACGATGAAGATCGACGTCAGGTCGTTCAGCATCAGCGGGTACGGCGTGTTGGTGGTGAGCTGGATGGTGTGCTTGTCGATCACCTTCTTGTTGATGATCGCCTTGGTGTAGACGTCGAACTTGCCGGGGCTGTTCTGGATGGTGGACGGACGCTCGAGCGACCAGACGATATCGTCGGTGGTGAGTTCCGAGCCGTCGTGGAACTTCACGCCCTTGCGGATCTTGAATTCCCAGGTCAGGTTGTTCACCAGCTTCCAGGACTCGGCCAGGCCGGGAATGATCTTGCTGTCCGCATCCATCTTCACCAGGCACTCGTACATGTGCTCCGAGACGTTGATGTTGGAGAACAGATTGTAGAAGTGCGGATCCATCGAGGTCGGGGGCGAACTCATGGCCAGCTTGAAATCGACCGCGTGGGCCTGGCCGGCAAAACCGAAGCTCATGGCCGCGGTTACCACCATGGCACCGAATGCCTTCTTGCATGTGCGAAGGGACATCGCGCAACTCTCCCGGGAAGAAATGTAGCAAATGACTACTAGGGGCAGCGCAGGCAAATCGCGCCAGGCGCCGCATTTTGGTGCGGCTACGGACGCGGCAGGCGGCAACGTTGCCAGGCAAGCACATCAAGCATGAACTGTTCCAGCACTGCACCATCCGGGGCAATGCGGGGAAACCCCCGCGCTGATTGGCGGTCATGTGCCGCGGGAGCGCTTGTGAAAGTGGCGGAAGTGTCCTGCCGGGTGCCTGCTTTGGCGCTTTGGACTGAGGCGTCGTATGATCGGGGTATCCCACGCCCTCAACTGGCATCATGACACTCATCCCCGAAATTCTTCAGGCGCAGTCTGAAATCCGCAGCATCCGACGCGACATCCACGCCCATCCGGAGCTTTGCTTCAAGGAGGAACGGACTTCCGACGTGGTTGCGCAGAACCTCGCTGCCTGGGGCATCGAGGTCCATCGCGGCCTTGGCACCACCGGCCTGGTCGGCGTGATTCGCAACGGCAGCAGCAAGCGCAGCATCGGCCTGCGCGCCGACATGGATGCCCTGCCGCTGCAGGAGGCCAACACCTTCGGCCACCGCTCGCAGCACGACGGCCGCATGCATGCCTGCGGCCATGACGGCCACACCGCGATGCTGCTGGGCGCGGCACGCTACCTGGCCGAACACAGAAATTTCGACGGCACCATCAACCTGATCTTCCAGCCCGCCGAAGAAGGCGGCGGCGGCGCGCGCGAGATGATCAAGGATGGCCTGTTCGAGCGCTTCCCGTGCGATGCCGTGTTCGGCATGCACAACTGGCCCGGCATGCCGGCCGGCAGCTTCGGCACCACCCCCGGCCCGCTGATGGCGTCGAGCAACGAATTCCGCATCGTCGTGCGCGGCAAGGGCGCGCATGCTGCTTTGCCGCACAACGGCAACGACCCGGTCTTCACCGGCGCGCAGATCGTCTCCGCGCTGCAGGGCATCATTACCCGCAACAAGCGCCCGATCGATGCCGCCGTGATCTCGGTCACGCAGTTCCATGGCGGCGATGCCACCAATATCGTCCCGGACCAGGCCTGGATCGGCGGCACGGTGCGCACCTTCACGCTGCCGGTGCTGGACCTGATCGAGCGCCGCATGGAGGAAGTCTCGAAGGCCGTGGCGAGCGCTTTCGATTGCACCGTGGAATTCGAGTTTCACCGCAACTATCCGCCCACCGTCAACAGCGAGGCGGAAACCGCGTTCGCCGTCGAAGTGGCGAGCGAACTGGTCGGTGCGGGCAATGTCGATGGCAAGATCGAGCCGACCATGGGAGCGGAGGACTTCTCCTTCATGCTGCTGGAAAAGCCCGGTTGCTACCTGTTCATCGGCAATGGCGAAGGCGTGCACCGCGAAGCCGGCCACGGCCTCGGCCCCTGCATGCTGCACAACCCCAGCTACGACTTCAACGACGAGATCCTGCCGGTCGGCTCGACCTTCTTTGTGAAGCTGGTGGAGAAGTGGCTCGCGCCTGCCTGAACGCGCGTCAGTCCAGCGCGATGTCGCCGTACCAGCTCTCGGCGCGGCTCTTGGTGTTGTCGGTATCGGTCATGATGCCGATCGCCACCACCTTGCCCGGATCGGCCCCGAAGGCCTTGCGGTAATCGGCACGCAGGTCGCGCCGATGGCAGCGCCATTCGCCGGTATGCCGGGTACCTGAGTCGACCACGATCATCCGCACACGGTCGGTGTGCGGATTCGACACCACGGATCCCTCGGGCTTGCGCCCGCCCCAGATGTACATCAGCGTGGCATAGGGCATCTCGCGCCCCGTTGTCAGCCGCGCCATCTCGTACATCAGTTGATCCTTCAGCGAGAGGCTGCCCTTGTCGCCATCGAAGGCGACGAAGATGCGTAGCGGTGCGTCCTCGCGCGGGGCCAGCGAGTTGTCAGCGCTACGGATGACGTCGCGCGTCTTCCACGTCCAGTTCAGCATGCCCGGCTCGCGCCCGACCAGTGGTACATACAGGCCGGATGCCGAATTGTCGGCTTCGGCATGCAACACCATGCGTTGGTCGACTTCTGTCAGGGTATAGCGTGTGGGAATCTTGTTGCGATTGACGGTCCAGGGCTGCCAGCCTGCCGGCTTGCTAAGCCCGCTTGGCGCTGCGGAGAACAAGGGCAGGGGCTTCAGCGTAGGGTGCTCTTCCGGCTCACTGGGCTCACTGGCGTGATCGGCTTCGGCTGGATTCTGGCTCGTTGCGATCTGGTCTGGTGTCAGGTTCTCGGCGGAAACCGGCGTCTGCGCCGGCGGGGCGAGCTTGAGTTGCTCGATGTGCGCGGCAAAGCTGCTGCAATCGTTCGACGCGACCGCGGCCATGGCGCCGGGACCCGACAGCGGGATCGGTCCCCGCGGCGTGGACGCCGTTCCGAGTGTGCCGCAACCCGCCAAAACAAGCGCACCTACCACGCCGGTCAGCACCGACAGGCAAAATCTGGCCGCCATTCATCCCCCAAACCTGGATGCCGCCAGCTGGTCGTGCGTTCTGGCGCGCAACCGGCCCGGGCTCTTTTTCAATCTTTCGAACTGCGTCGATGCATCGAACCGCGTCACGTCCGGCCAAGCCGGGGCTTGAGACAAACGGTAACAGAAGGATATGGGGGAAGAAAGGCTCCAGTACCCTGACGCGGGATTCCTGGTGTGGCGGCAGCGCAAACCGCCGCCGCAAAAGCAAAACCCCCCAGTACTTTCGTACTGGGGGGTTTCAAGGGAGAGCCTGGCGATTACCTACTTT
>NZ_JBIUHC010000221.1:0-13555 GCF_044627735.1 Cupriavidus sp. CuC1
AGTCTGCGCATGGCTGCCTCTCCATTAGAGTAACCACGCAATCATACATGCTGCAATACTTATGTCGTCATGTTTAGTTCTGGGGTTGCGGTCCTGGCGCTCGTTCTCGCCGGATGCGTCACGAACCAAAGCGTGCCGGGCAATGCGCAGGCATTGCGTACGGAAAGCTGCAAGGGCACGTCAGAACAGGACATTGCGGCATTGTTTGACCGGTGGAATCAGTCGCTGCAAACAGGCGATCCGCACAAGGTGTCCGCCAACTACGCGGAGCGCTCAATTCTCCTTCCCACGCTATCCAACAAGCCTCGCGTGACGGTCGCAGAGAAAGTGGACTACTTCCATCACTTTCTAGAAGATCGGCCGTCCGGAAAGATTGACTTCCGCATCATTGAGCTCGGGTGCAATTCAGCGGTTGATGCCGGGCTCTACACATTCACCTTCGCACGAACCGGAGCCGTCGCTCAGGCTCGCTACACCTATACCTATCGCTGGGACGGCGCGCAATGGCTGATCACAAGTCACCATTCGTCGGTCATGCCGGAAAAGTGACATAAGGACGATGCCGGGCATATTCTCAGGGTGCGGAGCGCTCAGCGCACTCCCTGATGCGCATCATGTATGGACCTCTGTTTTCGTATGGTCCACGCGTCTCGGTGCGCTCGCAAGCCGCTTGCCTATCACGGTAATCGTTCAAGGCGGCAGCGGTAGCGTCTCGGAAACCCTGAGTCCGCTGACTGAGTTCGGCGGCGGACGAGGCGTTGCCACTCCGTGCTTGCGAAGCCAACGCCCTCAGGGTGGGGTCGATCCGGGTGGTGAAAAGCCCCACGCATCGCTACGTGGGGCTTTCCCTGCAATCAACTACCTTTTACTGCCAACCCAAGATCACACCGGCACGTCCTTCATCGGATCCGGCTTGCGATTATCGAACCAGCGGTACAGCGTAGGCACCATCACCAGCGTCAGCAGGGTCGAGGTGATCAGCCCGCCGATCACTACCACGGCCAGCGGGCGCTGGACTTCGGAGCCCGGGCCGGTGGAGAACAGGAAGGGCACCAGCCCCAGCATGGCGATGGTGGCCGTCATCATCACCGGGCGGAAACGCTGGGTCGCGCCCTGGATCACCGCCTGGTCCAGCGACAAGCCGGAATCGCGCAGCGTGCGGATGTAGGACACCAGCACCACCCCGTTGAGCACGGCCATGCCCCATAGCGCGATAAAGCCCACCGATGCCGGCACCGACAAGTACTCGCCGGTGACGAACAGGCCGATGATGCCGCCGATGGAGGCAAACGGCAGCACGGTGATGATCAGCGTGGCAAAGCGCACGGAGTTGAACAGCAGGAACAACAGGAAGAAGATCGCGGCGATGGTGACCGGCACGATGATCTTCAGGTGGCCCATGGCACGCTCCATGTTCTGGAACTGGCCGCCCCACTCCAGGTAGTAGCCTTCCGGCAGCTTGACCTTGCTGTCGGCCGCCTGCTGCAACTCGGCGACGAAGCCGCCAAGGTCGCGGTCCTTGACGTTGATCATCACCACCACGCGGCGCTTGGCCATTTCGCGGCTGATCTGCGCGGGGCCGTCGGTGACCTCGATCTTGGCCACGCTTTGCAGCGGCACCTGCGCGCCGTTGGGCGTGGCCACCAGCAGTTGGCGGATGGCCTGCACGTTGTCGCGGAACTCCTCGGGCAGGCGCACTGCCGCGGCGAAGCGGCGCTCGCCTTCGAAAATGTCCGTGGCACGCTTGCCGCCGATGGCGATCTCGATGATGTCGTGGATGTCGGAGGCATTGAGCCCGTAGCGCGCAATGGCCTGGCGGTCGATCTCGATCGACAGGTATTGCTGCCCGGAGATCCGCTCGATGCGGATGTCCTGCGAGCCCTGGATGCCGCCGGCAACCCGCGCGATCTCGCCGGCCAGCTCGCGCAGCTTGTCGAGGTCGTCGCCGAACACCTTCACCGCCACGTCCGAGCGCACGCCGCTGACCATTTCGTCGACGCGGTCGGAAATCGGCTGCGCCATCACGATCTGCACGCCGGGGATGGCCTTGAGCTTCTCGCGGATGGCGTTGGCGATATCGTCCTGGGTCCAGCCGTCGGGCCACTCGTCACGGTCCTTCAGGCTGGCAATCGGCGTCGATTCGTTCTGGCCCTGCGGGTCGGCCGGGCTTTCGCCGCGGCCCACGCCGGACACCACCGATTTCACGCCAGGCACCGACAACACCAGCTTGTTGGCTTCCATCTCCAGCTTGACCGATTCCTCCAGCGAGATGTTAGGCACGCGGTCCAGCGCCGGCACGATCGAGCCTTCCTTCATCTCGGGGATAAAGGAGGTACCCAGCAGCGGCACGATGGCGACGGTGGCCATGAACGCCACCACTGCGCCGATCACGGTCTTGCGGCTATTGTCCAGCGCCCAGTGGAGCATGCGCAGGTAGTGGCGCTTCATGAAGGCGATCAGCCAGGTGTCGTGCTCCGCGCCGCCCTTGAGCAGGTAGGACGACAACACCGGCGAGAGCGTCAGCGACAGGAACAGCGAGATCGCCAGCGCGATCGAGATGGTGAACGCCAGCGGCGCGAACATCTTGCCTTCCATGCCGGTCAGCGTCATCAGCGGCAGGAACACCAGGATGATGATGCCCACGCCGACGATCACGGGCGTGGCGACTTCCTGCACCGCCTTGACCAGGATCTCGGTCTTGCTCATGCCGCTCTTGTCGCGGTGGCCGAGCCGCTCGAACGCGTTCTCCACCACCACCACCGAGCCGTCGACCATCAAGCCGATGGCGATGGCCAGCCCCCCCAGCGACATCAGGTTGGCCGACAAGCCCACCTGGTTCATCACCATGAAGGTCATCAACGGCGTCAGCACCAGCGTGGCCAGCACGATGACGGACGAGCGCACATCCCCCAGGAACAGGAACAGCACGATCACCACCAGCACCACGCCTTCGAGCAGCACCTTGGTGACCGTCCACAGCGCGGAGTCCACCAGTTCGCTGCGGTCGTAGTACGGCACGATCTGCAGCTTGCCCGGCAGCATGCCGCGCTCGTTGATCTCGGCCACGCGGGCTTTGACGCGGCTGACCACTTCCTTGGCGTTGCCGCCGCGCATCATCATCACGATGCCGCCGACCGACTCGGTCTCGCCGTTCTTGACCAGCGCGCCCTGCCGTACCTCGTGGCCGATGGTCACGTTGGCCACATCCCGCACATAGACCGGCGTGCCCGAGACCTCCTTGAGCACGATGCTGCCGATATCCTCCACGCCGCGGGCCAGGCCCACGCCGCGGATCAGGTACTGCTCGGCGTAGTGCGGCAGCACCCCGCCGCCGGAGTTGGCGTTATTGCGCGCGAGCGACTGGTAGACCTGCTGCAGCGTGACCTGGTAGTGCCGCATGCGGTCCGGGTTGACCAGCACCTGGTACTGCCGGACGAAGCCGCCCTGCGAGTTGATTTCCGCCACGCCGGGGATCGAGCGCAACAGCGGGCGCACCACCCAGTCCTGCGCAATGCGGCGCTCGGAGAGCTCTTCGGTCGTGAGCGCGCGGTTGCCGTCGTCGGCGCGGTCCAGCGTGTACTGGTAGACCTCGCCCAGGCCGGTGGAGACCGGGCCGAGCACCGGCGTCACGCCCTCCGGCATGCGGCCCGCCACCTCGATCAGGCGCTCCATCACCAGCTGCCGGGCGAAGTAGACGTCCGTCGCATCGGTAAACACCAGCGTGATCAGCGACAGGCCCGCCTTGTTCAGCGAGCGCATCTCTTCCAGGCCGGGCAACCCGGTCATGGCCATTTCCACCGGCACGGTGACAAAGCGCTCCACTTCCTCCGGCGAGCGGCCGGTCGCTTCGGTGGCAATCTGCACCTGCACGTTGGTGACGTCGGGGAAGGCATCCACCGACAGTTTCGTTGCCGCGCGCAGGCCGAAGAAGAACAGCACCACCGCCAGCACGCAAACGACCAGCCGCTGTTTGATGGCGGCTTCCACAAGGGATTTCAGCATGATCGATTACCCCTGTTCCAGGCGCTTGCGCTCGTTGTCGAGGTGGAAGGCACCATCCACCACGATGCGGTCGCCCGCCTTCACCCCGCTTTGCACCACGCGCATGCCGTCGCTCTCGGCGCCCAGCTTGACCTTGACCTGGCGGTACAGGCCGCCGGCCTGCTCCAGGTAGACCAGCTCGTCGTTGCCGTCGCGCACGATGGCGGATTCCGGGATCACCAGTTGCTCGGACGGCGCGCTGGCAATCAGCATGCTGGCCAGCATGGCCGGCTTCAGGCGTCCTTCGCGGTTCTCCAGCTCCGTGCGGACCAGCACGGTGCGCGTTTGCGGATTCACGGTGCGGCCCACGTAGATGAGCTTGCCGGTGATCTGCTTCTGGCTCGCGCCATTGCCAAGGGATGGCACCTCGATGTCCACGCTCTGGCCCTCGGCCACCAGCGCGGCCTGTTGCTCGGGCACTTCCGCCACCACCCACACGCGCGACAGGTCGGCCACGGTGTAGAGCGCGTCGGCCGGCTGCACGACCTGGCCTTGCGCTACGTTGCGCTCCACCACGGTGCCGCTGATGCTGGAGAACACCGGCGAATAGGAATCGATGCTGCCGCTCTTGGCGAGTTGCGCCACCGCCGCGGCCGACATGCCAAGCACGCGCAGCTGGTCGCGATAGGCGCGCATCTCGGCCGAGGAAATGGCCAGCTCGCTCTCGCGGCGCTGCAGCTCGCCGCGGCCGATCACATCGGCGGCGAACAGCTGGCGCGCGCGCTCGGCGTTGCGCACCTGCAGCTCGGTCTGGGCTTCGGCCTTGAGGAAGGCCATCTGGGCCGCGCCCAGCTCGCTGCTATGCAGGCGGGCGAGCACCTGGCCCGCCTTGACCTCCTGGCCCAGGATGCCGTAGAGATCCGTCACGCGGCCGGTCACGCTGGCGCCGATGCGCGCCACGCGCTGCTCGTCGAAATCGATTCGTCCGGACACGCGCAGCACTTCGCTGAAGGGGCTGGTAGCCACCGCGGCCACCTTCAGGGTTTTCTGCAGCGTCTCTTCCGGCTTGACCACGCCGGGCGGCTGCTTGGGCGCCTCGGCGGCGGGCGCGGGTTCGTCGGAGCAGCCAGCCAGGGAAAACAGCAGGGCTGCGGTTGCCGTCAGGGAAAGAAGAAAATGGGGTCGCATGCTTATTTGGTATCCGTAGGTGCCGAGGGAGCCGCGGGTGCGGACGGGGCCATGGGTGCCATGGGTGCCACGGCTTGCCCGGGCACGCTCGACAGCAGCTTTTCGATCTGGATGGTGGCCGCCTGCAGCTCAAACTGGGCGGCAATCAGGTCGCTGCGCGCGCCGCGCAGCACGCGTTGGGCATCGAGGTAATCCAGGATGCCGCGCTCGCCAAAGCGATAAGCCGACTCGGCCACCGCCAGCGCGGACTCGGCCTGGCGCACGATGCCGCCTTCCAGCGCGCTCACCTGCGACTGTGTGATCTCGTACTGGCGGTAGGCCGATTCCAGCTCCTGTGTCAGCTCGAACTCGCGGGCCTCCAGTGCGGTGCGGGCCTGGATCGCCTGCGCGGTCGCCTCGCCCACCGGGCCGCTGCGGCGGTCCCACAGCGGGATGGTGAGGACCAGGCCAACTTGCGAGACCGTGTTGTCCGGCTGGCGCTCGGCGCTGGCGCGCACCGCCAGCTCGGGCAGGCGCAGCGAGCGCTGGTAGTCCACCGCCAGGTTGGCGCGGTCCGCTTCCAGGCGGCGCTGGGTCAGCTCGGCGTTGGTCCCGGTCAGGGTGTCGCGCAGCATCGGCAGCGCCGGCAGCGCGGGGGGCTGGCTCAGGCTGCCGGACAGCGAATAGGCCGCCGGCATGGCGCCGCCCACTTGCTGGCGCAGCGCCGCCTTGGCCTGGTTGACGCGCAACTGGGCGCTCTGCAGCGTCTTCTGCGCGCTCAGCAGCTCGGTCTCGGCCTTGATCAACTCATAGCGCGGCGCTTCGCCCACCTCCACCCGCAGGCGGGCGCGGTCCTGGATCTGCCGCATCATCGCCAGGTCTTCCTTGGCCGCGGCCAGCTCCATCTCGCGGCGCAGCACGTCGAAGTACGATGTCTTGACCCGCGCCGCCAGGTCCGCGCGGAACGCCTGGCGGCCGGCTTCGGTGGCCTCCAGGCTGCGCCCGGCAATCTCCGCGCGCAGCTTGCGCTGCTGCGGATAGTCCAGCTTCTGGGTGATGGCCATGGTCGGCGCGGCGCCACCGGTCACGCCGGCGGTGCGCGGCGACAGGCGGCCGTACATGACTTCGACCTGCGGGTTGGGATAGGCGCGCGCGCTGGTGACAGCGGCGCTGGCGGCATCGACGCCGGCCTGCGCCGCCTCCACGCCTTTGTTGGTGGACTGCGAGAGGGACAGCAGTTGCGGCAAGGTAAACGTCTCCACCGCGAGCGCCGGGTAGGCGCCAAGCGACAGCAACGCCACCATGGAAAACATAGTGATCTGTTTGATCTGCATGACAAATGGGGGCAGGCGAAACGGCTGCGCGCCCGCCGCCGGCGCACGCAATGCAGCGCGCGCCAACGGTCAGCCAGCGATCGCGGACGCGATCGGGCCAAGGCGCCCAGGCAATAGGAACGCAGCCCGGGCACGCAAGGCGCGCGCCGGGGTTGCCAGGACTGTCAGATCAGGGAAATGGGGGGCTTGAAGAACGCCGCGGGCAAAGGATGCGGGCGTGCGGGCAGTTGTTGCGCGATCTCGTTGGGAGGCAACGAAACACGCACGGTAGGCAGCGCGAAGAGCGCGCTGGATTCTTCGATCTCGTCGAGCAGGTCGAGGGGGTCGAGCAAGTCAGCGGACCAGATCTCGCAGTAGCCGGGAGGATCGTCCTCCACCACCGCTGCCGCCATCGCTTCGCCCACCAGGCCATCGTCGCCCGGGGCCACGACGCGCTCCAGCTCGGCACTGCCGTCCAGCTCGTCGAGGGCGCGGGAGGACGCCGACTCGGAAATCTGGAATTCGGCGCGAACAGGATCAAATGCAGGCCCCGACATACCGGCGTGCGCGTTCGCCGCTGCCCCGAAGGACAGTGCAGACAAGCACAAAACGGTCAGCAAGAGCAGCAGGGAACGCATGAATTGGGACGAGGCAACAAGGGGAAGAACGGCGCGGATAGCGGGAAATCACTGACCCGGCGCAGATGGTGCACCACAGCATTGTAACGCGAGTGTAAGTCATAGACCGCCAAACGCCCGGTGCGTTCCGGTCATGCGTTACAAAAGTTACCAGCGCGGGGGACGCGGGTGGCGTGCAGCGTGCGGCGAAACGGGCAGGGTGGCTCAGGCAGCCGCCTCGACCACCGCCACCGCCCTCTGCGCCGCCGGGGACAGCGTGCGTTGCGCCAGATGCACGACCACGAACTCCACGGTCATGGCCGGGCTGCCCACCAGATCGAGTGGCACCAGCTCGCCGGCCTCCAGCTCCGCCTTGAGTGCGCGCGCGGGTGCCAGCAGGACCGCATCGGAATGACCTGCCAGGTGCGTCAGCGCGCGAAAGTCGTTGCACTCCACCTGGAAGGGCAGGCTTTCGCCGGGCCGGCAGCCAAGCAGCCTGCGCAGTTGCCCGTGGCCATACGGGGGCAAGGTTACCGACACGAGCGCAGCCTCGCGCAATTGCGCGGGCGTGACTGGCGCGCGGCTGAGCGGATGACCCGCACGGACATACCAGCCGGAGCGCTCGGGCCGCAATCGCCTTACCTGCAACTCGGCCACCGGCGGAATGGTGCGGCGCTCCGCCACCACGAAATCCAGCGTCTCCGCGTGCAAGGCGGCGAGCAGCGCGGGCGCGCTGTTGACCTCGGCCGTGATGCGCAGCTTCGGCCAGTCGCGGTTCATGGCGCACAGCACCTCGGGCAGCAGGATGGCGGCGGGAAACGGCCCCATCCCCATCTGCACGCTGCCGATCTCATGCTGCTGCACCAGCGTGAGATCGCGCGCCAGGCAGCGCGTCTCGAACAGGATCCGCCGGGCCCGCTCCGCCACCATGCGCCCGGCCGCGGTCAACGCCACGCCGCGCGGGCCGCGATCGAACAGCGGCATGCCAGCCTCGGCTTCCAGCGCCTGGATGCTGCGGGTCAGCGCGGGCTGGCTCAGGTGCACGCGGCGGGCGGCCCCCGCCAGCGAGCCTTCTTCCGCCACCGCGATCAGGTGTTCCAGCCGCTTCAGGTTCAAGATATGCGCTCCATGCATCGCTGGGATAAAAAACTTGCAATTGAATTATAGGTGGCAGTGAACTTCAATAGACGTCCTCTTCGTGTCACCGAGCCTCGCCCATGTCCCGTCGCCGTACCCTTCCCGCCATCCTGGCGCTCGTCGCTTTCCAGGCCGCCACGGCCCAGGCCCAGACCGCCAGCGCGCCTGCCTCGCCCGCCACCGCGCAGGCCAATGCGGCATGGCTCCAGGCGCCGCCCTTCAGTGACCGGCAGGATTTCGAGGATGCGCGGCGCGGGCTGGTGGCGCGCTTCCCCGAGGGCACCATCCGCGGCGCGGACGGCCGCGTGGCGTGGGACTTCAACGCCTACGCCTTCGAGCGCGCCGAAGCCGCGCCGGCGACCGTCAACCCGAGCCTGTGGCGGCTCGCGCAACTCAACAATGAAGCGGGCCTGTTCAAGGTCACCGATCGCCTCTACCAGGTGCGCGGGGCCGACCTGTCGAACATGAACATCATCGAGGGGGACACCGGCATCATCGTGATGGATCCGCTGATCGTGGCCGAGACCGCGCATGCTGCGCTGGAGCTGTACTACGCGCACCGGCCGCGCAAGCCGGTGGTGGCCGTGATCTACACGCACAGCCACGTGGATCACTTCGGCGGCGCCAAGGGCATCGTCAGCGAGGCCGACGTCAAGGCCGGCAAGGTGGCCGTGATCGCGCCGGCGGGATTCATGGAGGAAGCCATCAGCGAGAACGTGCTGGCGGGCAACGCCATGAGCCGGCGCGCGCAGTACATGTATGGCGCCAACCTGCCCCGCAGCGCGACGGGCCAGGTCGACGCCGGGCTGGGCAAGGCCACCTCGCGCGGCACGGTCACGCTGCTGGCGCCCACCGATCTCATCAGCAAGACCATCGACACCCGCCGCGTCGACGGCATCGACATCGAGTTCCAGCTCACGCCCGGCACCGAGGCGCCGGCCGAGATGAACCTCTACTTCCCGCAGCTGCGCACCCTGTGCATCGCGGAGAACGCCGCACGCACCCAGCACAACATCCTGACCATCCGCGGCGCGCAGGTGCGCGATGCGAAGGCCTGGTCGTTCTATATCGGCCAGGCGCTGGCGCGCTACGGCGAGCGCAGCGACATCCTGATCGCCCAGCACCACTGGCCCACCTGGGGCCAGGCGCGCATCAACGAGTTCCTGTCGGACCAGCGCGACATGTACGCCTACCTCAACGACCAGACGCTGCGCCTGATGAACCATGGCCTCACGCCCATGGACATCGCCGACACGCTGCGCAAGCTGCCCCAGCCGCTGGCCAGCAAATGGTATGCGCGCGACTACTATGGCTCGATCAGCCATAACGTGCGCGCCGTGTACCAGCGCTACCTCGGGTTCTACGATGGCAACCCCGCCCACCTGAATCCGTTGCCGCCGGTGCAAGGCGCCAAGAAGACGATCGAATGGATGGGCGGGCCGGACGCCGTGCTGGCCAAGGCCCGCGAAGCCTACGCGCGCGGCGAATACCGCTGGGTGGCGCAGATCGGCAACGAGCTCGTCTTCGCCGACCCCGCCAACGCCGCGGCCCGCGCGCTGCAGGCCGACGCGCTGGAGCAGCTTGGCTACCAGACCGAGAACGCCACCTGGCGCAACGCTTACCTGAGCGGCGCGCAGGAGCTGCGCAACGGCGTCAAGCGCAGCGCGCCCGGCGGCACCACGTCGCCCGACCTGGTGCGCGCGCTGACCGTGCCGCACTTCTTCGATTACCTGGCGGTGCGCCTGAACGCCGACAAGGCTGCGGGCAAGACCATGACGCTGAACTGGAACTTCACCGACCTGCAAGAGCACTACGCCATGACGCTGCGCAACAGCGCCCTGACCTACCTGGCCGACTCGCAATCTGCGCAGGCCACGGCAACCATCACGCTGGACAAGGCCACGCTCGACCGCATCAGCCTGAAGCAACTGACGCTGCCGGACGCGATCCGCGATGGCAGCATCCGCATTGACGGCAACCCACAGGCGGTGGCGGCGCTGTTCGGCATGCTGGACAGCTTTGACGGGTCCTTCAACATTGTCACGCCGCAGGCAGCGCCCTGAGGCGGCGAGCGGGCGCTGGCCATCGGATCCCGATCTGGAATTTTCTGCTGCCCAGCGCCGCTTCGAAAAACTGCATCAACGCCTGTACCCGCGCCGTGCGGCCCCGCCGCGTGGGCACCAGCAGGGTCACCGGCGCGCTGTCGAACTCCCAGCCGGCCAGCACCTGGGCCAGCGGGCCGCGCGCCACCGCATCCGCCGCATCAGCGCTGGCGGCGTCACATTGAGCGCGCGGGCGGCTGCGCTCAGGGACGGCGCCTGGGCCAGCACCTCTGCCAGCCGCCGGTCTTCGATCTGAATCATTCACTTCAGCTTAACGATTGATGTTGCGGCGTTTAACCACGGACCGCGTATTCATTCCTACACTGAGGGCCTGCAATGACTTGCTGCGCGGCCGTCGCTCGCTCACCCGCCCACCACAATAGGAACGCATGGAAACCCTCGCCCAATCGCCCGCCCCTGCCTGGCCCCGCGCCGTCCTGTTCGACCTGCTCACCGCGCTGCTGGATTCCTGGACCGTATGGAACGCCGTCGCCGGCTCGGAGACACAAGGCCGGGCCTGGCGCGCGGAGTACCTGAAGCTCACCTACGGCTGCGGCGCCTACGTCCCCTACGAGCAACTGGTGCGCGAGGCGGCCGAGCATGTCGGCCTGCCCGCCAGCGCGCCGGCAGCGCTCGAGGCCGGCTGGGACAACCTCCCCGCGTGGGATGGTGCCCGCGAGCTGCTGCAAACCCTGCGCCCGCATTGCCGCCTGGCGGTGGTCACGAACTGCTCCGAACGGCTGGGGCGGCGCGCCGCGGACTTGCTCGAGATCGACTGGGATGTGGTGGTCACCTCGGAGGCAGCCGGCTTCTACAAGCCGGATCCTCGCCCCTACCAGCTCGCGCTGAAGCAACTCGGCGTGCAGGCGGCGGATGCCGCGTTTGTCGCCGGCTCAGGCTACGACATGTTCGGCACCTCGGCCGTCGGGCTGCGCACCTACTGGCACAACCGGGTCGGCCTGGCGCTGCCCGCGGGCGCACCGGCGCCCGAGGCGGAGTTCGCCACCCTGGAGCCGGCGCTGTACTGGCTGCGGTCCTTTCATGCGGCAACCCCATCCCGTCAAGGAGCGTCGGCCATGTCCGGCATTCCGTCGCGCGGCCTGCGCGACGACGTGCCCGCGCTGAAGGCCAAAGGCCAATTCCTGGACTGACTGAACATTTTCAAGAACGCTATGAACATGCCTACCCACACGCTCGCTAGCCTGGAAACACCGGCGGCGGTGATCGACCTCCCCCGCATGCAGCACAACATCCAGCGCATGCAGGCGCGCATGGACGCGCTTGGCGTGCGGTTCCGCCCGCATGCCAAGACCACCAAATGCTCGGCCGTCGTGCAGGCGCAGATCGATGCCGGCGCGCGCGGCATCACCGTTTCCACCCTGAAGGAAGCCGCGCATTTCTTTGCCGATGGCGTCACGGACATTCTCTACGGCGTGGGCATGGTCTCGACCAAGCTGCCCCAGGCCCTGGCGCTGCGCCGCCAGGGCTGCGACCTGAAGATCGTCACCGATAGCGTGGCGTCGGCCGAGGCCATCGTCGCCTTTGGCGCCACGCATGGCGAGGCGTTCGAAGTCTGGATCGAGATCGACACGGATGGCCACCGCTCCGGCATCCGCCCGGATGAAGCCGCGCTGATCGACGTGGCCCGCGTGCTGCACGAGGGCGGCGCCCGCCTGGGCGGCGTGATGACGCACGCCGGCTCCAGCTACGACCTCGATACGCCCGAAGCCCTGGCGGCGATGGCGGAGCAGGAGCGGGCCGGCTGCGTCATGGCGGCCGAACGGCTGCGCGCGGCCGGGCTGCCATGCGCGGTGGTCAGCGTGGGATCGACCCCGACAGCGCTAACTGCAACGAGCCTGGAAGGCGTTACCGAGGTACGCGCGGGCGTCTACGTGTTCTTCGACCTCGTGATGTGCAACGTGGGCGTGTGCGCAACGCAAGACGTGGCGCTGAGCGTGCTGACCACCGTGATCGGGCATCAGGCGGACAAGGGCTGGGCCATCGTCGATGCGGGCTGGATGGCCATGAGCCGCGACCGCGGCACGCAAAAGCAGAAGCGCGATTTCGGCTATGGCCAGGTCTGCGGCATCGACGGCACCGTGCTCCCGGGCTACGTGCTCAGCGGCGCCAACCAGGAACATGGCATCCTGTCGCGGGAAGGCGCGCCCGAGCCGGACATCGTGGCGCGCTTGCCCATCGGCACGGTGCTGCGCATCCTGCCCAATCATGCCTGCGCGACTGGTGCGCAGTTCCCCGAATATCACGCGCTCGCGCAAGACGGCGAGCTCGCTACCTGGAATCGGTTCCATGGATGGTGATCAAACCAACCCCGCTAACGCGGTACGGACGGTCTCCCCCGCCGGGCTATCCGTGCCGGGCGGGCACTACAGCCATGCGACTGTGGCCAATGGCTTCGTGTTCGTATCCGGGCAACTCCCCATCACGCCCGCTGGCGAGAAGCTTGTCGGCGCGCCCTTTGAAGATCAGGCGCGCCAGGTGCTGGCCAATGTGGAAGCGGCGCTGATTGCCGCCGGCAGCGGCATCGACGGGCTGGCGCAGGTACGGGTCTATGTGGACGCCATCGAGAACTGGCCGGCATTCAACGCCATCTACGCGGCATGGGCCGGCAATGCACGCCCGGCCCGGACGATCGTGCCGACCGGCCCGCTGCATTTTGGCCTGAAGATCGAGGTGGAAGCCCTGGCGGTCGTGCTGCCAGGCGCATAGCAGCGTCGAGCGAAACCGCCTTGGTGCGCACAGGCTTGCGTGAGCGGCGGTACGCGGCGGCACGCGGTAAAAGGTAGCCATGCGCGGCCGATCAATGACTACAATGCAAGGCATCCAATCGAAGGCAACGCGCCCGCCTGCGACGCCAAGTGACGCGGCCGGCAATCGCTGGGAGAACCGCATGAGCAACGATCCGAATCGCTTCAAGCCATTGGACCCGGGCCGGGTCAATACGATGGATGCGCTCGAAATACAGTATTGGTGCGCGCAGCTTAACTGCACCCAATCCGAACTCCAGGAAGCCGTGTCGAACGTGGGCGATCACATTGCCGCTGTCCGGGCCCGCCTGGAGGCGTTGTACCCGGACAAGCGGCATTGACAGGCTTCACGCGTCAATGCGCTGGTGAGGATGCGCGACGCGCAATACGTCCTAACCCTACTTTCGCAAAGCAAGGCGCTGGATCGGAGCTCTTGGCCCGTAAATCATGGACTGAATGGGCTCGGACGTCAT
>NZ_JBIUHC010000222.1:0-13452 GCF_044627735.1 Cupriavidus sp. CuC1
GTGGCAGGTGCGAGGAGCGCAGCCGTACATGCGTACGGCGAGCACCGCAGCGCCTGCCACGGGCCGCGCAGTAGATTTATTCGCACCTTCCCTACAGGATGTGGTGCTGGTGCATGTACTTGTGCACGATCTCGATCCGCATCCCTGCGTCCGGCAGTGCCATCAGCATCTGCTTGGCCTTGAGCGGCACCGGCAACAGTTCGCACAGCCGATTGGCGACCCAGCTGGGGTCATCCCACAGGAACGGCTCGGTGAAAGGCAGCTTGCTTGGATGCTCCGCATGGAGCGAGGCGACGATACGCCGCAGCACGGCCAGGCATTCGCCCAGCAGCTCCAGCTTGCAGTCGATGATGTCGGGCGGCAGCAATTCCGCCTGGCCAACCAGCAAGCCATCCGGGTTCAAGCTGTGGCCCAGCAGCCGGAAGCGCTGGCGGCCGCGCGCGCTGATCAGCAGCACGCCAAGTTGCTCCATATTGCAGTCGACGATGTCGGCCAGGCAGCCGATCGGCTCGGGCAGGGTGGGCTCGTCCGGCCGCGCGACCTCGTTACCGCTGGCGATCAGGCAGACGCCAAAGGGCGCGCGATCGCGCATGCAGGCGCGCACCATGTCCACATAGCGTGCTTCGAACACGCGCAGCGGCAACAGCCCATCGGGAAAGAGTACGGTGTGCAGCGGAAACAGCGGCAGGCTATCCAGCGTAGGCGCCGCCGAGGTGCTGTGCGAGGCGGGGCTGGATGCGGATGAACCGGGCGTGGCGGGTGAGGACATGCTGAGCCAGCAAAGGTTTCGGGCGGGGATTGCCGAGCCTGACCGCGAAACCTGGCGGTGCGGCGTTCAGCCGCCCGGTGCGAGCTCGCGGTGTCTCACCAGCACATTACCATGGGCGCGAAAATAGTTGGCAAGTCTTTCCGCGATGTAGACCGAGCGATGCTGGCCGCCCGTGCACCCGATTGCGACGGTCAGGTAACTGCGATTGTCGGCGATGAAACTTGGCAGCCACTTTTCCACATAGGCGCGGATGTCATCGGCCATGGCCAGCACCATCGGCTGGCTCTGCAGGAAATCGATCACGGGCTCGTCGCGGCCGGTCAGCGGGCGCAGCGCCAGGTCGTAGTAGGGGTTGGGCAGCGAGCGCACGTCGAACACCAGGTCGGCGTCGCTGGGCACGCCGTGCTTGAAGCCGAACGACTCGAACAGCAGTGTGAGCTTGATGTCATCGCCGCGCACGAATTCCTTGATCCACGCGCGCAGTGTATTGGTGCGTACATTGCTGGTGTCGATGCGGTGCGCAGCCTCCGCCAGCGGGCTCAGGAGCTCGCGCTCCATCTCGATGGCCTCGATCAGCGAGGTGTCGTTGAATGTGACCTCGGCGGCGCTATCCGCAGGATTCTCGTTCTTGGGATTTTCCGAGAGGCCAGCCATGGCCGCGCGCATCGACAGCGGATGGCGCCGCCTCGTCTCGGAATAGCGCTGCACCAGCGCATCGGTATTGGCGGTCAGGAAGACCACCCGCACCTGGTGCTCGGAGGCGAGGTCGCGAAGCGTGCCGGGCAACTCGTCCAGCGATTCGCGGCTACGGATATCGGTGGCGACGCCCAGATGGGTGTAGCCCTGCGCCGCGAGGTACTTGGCCAGCTCCGGGATAAACTGAGCCGGCAGGTTGTCGACGCAGTAATAGCCCGCATCTTCCAGTACGTTCAGGGCAACGGATTTGCCGGAGCCGGAGATCCCGGTGATAAGTATGATGCGCATAGCGTGACAAGCATAACATCAGGTGATGACGCCGTCATGACGGCGACGCGCCAGTAAAAATGGCGAACCGAAGAGGTTCGCCATTTTTACACGTCCGCGCCGCAAGTGATGCCGGCAGCTTACTTGGACAAGCAATCGCTCATGAAGGCCTTGCGCTCGTCACCCTTCTTGCCGGTGGCCTGCGCGTTGCAGGCCTTCATCTTTTCCTGCTGGCTGTTCTTGGCGGGTGCGGCCGCGGGCTTGTTGGACAGGCAATTGCTCATGAAGGCCTTGCGCTCGTCGCCCTTCTTGCCGGTGGCCTGCGTGTTGCAAGCCTTCATCTTGTCCTGCTGGGTGTTAGGGGCCGCCGGTGCCGCAGGTGCAGCGGCCGGAGCATTCTGGGCGAAGGCGCCGGTGGCAAAAAGCGGGGCTACCAGCACGCACATCGCGATCAATTTTTTCATGCTTGCTCTCCTGGCTGTGGAAAACTTCATGGCTGCTGGCCTGTCGGCTCGGCAACTCGGGGCTGGGCCCAATGCCCATTACTGCACAAAACGGCCTATGCCCCGATGACGTTGACGATCGAAGCGCGGCCGGATGTAAGCAATTGAAAACAGCCCCTTTGCGGGGCTGCCAGACCTAGAGTAGCCGACCCTGGCCCCGCGATGCGACATCGGCCTGCATCGCGGCGCGCTGGCGGTCCATGAAGTCGCGCAGCGTGTCGATGCCGCGCAGGCGCAGGATGGTGTTGCGCACGGCGGCCTCGACCAGCACGGCGAGATTTCGGCCGGCCGCCACCTGGATCTTGACCATGTGGATGGGCAGGCCGAGCACGTCGAGATACTGGGAATCGAGCGGCAGGCGCTCGAATTCGCCGTCGTTGCGGCGTACCAGCTGCACCACCAGCTTCAGCTTCATCTTGCGGCGTACCGCGGTCTCGCCAAAGATGGTCTTGATGTCGAGCAGGCCCAGGCCGCGCACTTCCAGCAGGTTCTGCAGCAGCGGCGGGCACCGGCCCTCGATGAAGTCCGGCCCGAGGCGCACGAAATCCACGGCATCGTCTGCCACCAGCCCATGTCCGCGCGAGATCAGTTCCAGGCCGAGCTCGCTCTTGCCCAGGCCGGATTCGCCCATCACCAGCACGCCCATGCCGAGGATGTCGAGGAACACGCCGTGCATGGTCACGCGCGGCGCGGAAATGCGGGACAGGTAGAGGCGCAGGTGATCGATCACCGCCGCGGAAGACACCGGCGTGGTGAACAGCGGGGTGGACGAGCGCGTGCAGCGCAGTTCCAGGTCGGGCGGCGGCTCCATGCCGTCGGCGATCACCAGGAACGGCGGCTCCAACAGGATCAGCTCGCCCATCTGGCGCTTGCGCATCTCGTCGTCGAGGCGCTGGTAATACGTGATTTCGGGCTTGCCCAGCACCTGGATCCGGTTCGGGTGGATCAGGTTCAAGTGGCCGACGAGATCGGCCGCCGACGTGGCTTCACGCGCAAACTCGACATCGAAGGCCCGGTCCGCGCCTTCCAGTCCTGCTACCCAGGAGAGTTTGATATCGGCTGCGTTGTCGTCGAAGATCGACTGCGAGGTGACGCCAGTGAGTTCCATTCGGGTGCTTTCAGGGACGGGCTTTCAGTGGCGGATCAAGGGTGCCATTGCGTCAGCAACTGGTGCACGTCGTCGGGGGTGGGCAGGGTAGCCAGTCCTTCGCGCATCTCGCGGTCGGACAGCAACTGGGCGATCTCGGAGAGAATTTCCAGATGCTGCTGGGTGGCCTGTTCGGGCACCAGCAGGAAGATCAGCAGCGCTACCGGCTTACCGTCGGGCGACTCGAAGGGGATCGGCTCGGCCAGGCGCATGAAGGCGGCCAGCGGCTGCTTCAGTCCCTTGATGCGGCCGTGGGGGATCGCAACCCCGGCGCCAAGGCCGGTGGACCCCAGCGACTCGCGGGCGAACAGGTTGTCGGTCACGGTCGCGCGCGCAACGCCATGGTTGTTCTCGAAGAGGAGCCCGGCCTGTTCGAACACGCGCTTCTTGCTGGTGACGCTGACGTCGAGGTTGATGTTGCCGGGTGGCAGCAATTTAGCCAAACGATTCATGTGGAATGCGCAGGGTTTTCTAGAAAGCAGGCCCGGGGCAAGGAGGCGTCCCGCCGGGCGGAAAGAAGATAAAAACCAAGGCCCGATGTTTCCACCGGGTGTCCCCATGCCGGTGTCGGGCGTCTGGCCATTATAGAGCAGGCCCGCTGCCGCTTTGTGCATTGCAATAGCCGAGGCGCTGAAGCGGTGCCGCATGCACGGAAATGGCCAGGCAAATCAACTATGTATGGCACAGCATACACCGGTACATATGCGTTGCGGAATCCCCTGCGTGGCCCGAAGGGGGGAGGCTGGAACGAAAAAGCCGCGCTGGGCGCGGCTTGATTCCGTTTTCAATGGACTGACACCGACGGCCCGGTATGTGGGCCGCCAGGCACGGTCATTGCTGCATCTGGGATGCGGCCATCTGGTACTTGACCGCTTCACGGTCGTGGCTTTGCACGCGATCCTTGTGGCGAATCACCTGCCGGTCGAGCTTGTCGACCAATGCGTCGATAGCGGCATACAGGTCTTCATGATGCGCTTCGACAAAGATGTCCTTGCCCTTGAGATGTAGATTGATTTCCGCGTACTGCCGCCGGTCCTTTTCTTTTGTATTGTCGACAGAGAGCAGCACACTTACGCCAATGACTTGATCGAAATGCCTGACGATACGCTCCAGTTTCGTTTCCACGTACTCACGCAGAGGGGGCGTGATGTCCAAGTGGTGTCCACTGATCTTGAAGTTCATAGCGTTTCTCCTTCTGAAAGAGCTGCATCAGGCAGGCGATGCAGCTCGGCTACAAAGTCTTACGGAGATTGACCGCGGGAATCTTGAGCGCTTCGCGGTATTTGGCAACGGTACGCCGTGCTACCACAAAGCCTTGCTCGCCGAGCAATTCGGCAATCCGGCTGTCGGACAAGGGGTTCCTAGCGTCTTCGGCTCCTATCAATTGCTTGATCAACGCACGGATTGCCGTTGATGAGGCCGCGCCGCCGGTTTCTGTGGATACGTGAGAGCCGAAAAAATACTTCAGCTCGAAAGTCCCCATCGGCGTTGCCATGTACTTATTGGTAGTCACCCGAGAGATGGTGGACTCGTGTAAACCCAGTGTATCGGCAATCTCCCGCAAAACCAAGGGGCGCATCGCAATTTCACCGTGGGTGAAGAAGTTCTTTTGACGTTCGACAATGGCTTGTGCGACGCGCAATATCGTGTCGAACCTCTGCTGGATATTCTTGATCAACCAGCGTGCTTCCTGCAGCTTTTGCTGCAGTCCCGCCGCGCCGGCATCGCCTTTTGCACCGCGCAAAATCTGCGCGTACATGTCGTTGATACGTAGCCGCGGCATCACATCCGGGTTGAGATGGGCGATCCATCCGCCGCTCAACTTTCGAACGAAAACATCGGGTACCACGAAGTCGGCTTCCGGCCGGCTGTAGGCATGGCCGGGATAGGGCGCGAGCGAGCGGATCAGTTCATGCGCCGCCTTGAGTTCCGGCTCGTCCACTTGCAGGGCTTTTTTCAGGCGCGTGTAATCGCGCACCGCCAGCAGCTCCAGGTGATTGGTGACGATGCTCAGCGCCAGTTCGCGCTGCGGATGCTTGAGCCTGCGCAGTTGCAGCGCCAGGCACTCGGCTGCGTTGCGCGCCCCGACGCCCGGTGGATCGAAGCTCTGCAGCAGCGTAAGCACGGCCTGGATCTCGTCGACCTCGAACTCGAGCTCCTCCGGCAGCTCGCTGCAGATTTCCTCGAGCGTGGCGCTCAGGTAGCCGTCATCGTCCAGGGATTCGACCAGGAAGATGGCCAGCCCTTTGTCGCGCAGGGAAATCTTGAGCGGCGCCAGCTGCTCCATGAGGTGTTCGCGCAGCGTGGGCTCGGCGTCGCGCAGCTGCATCGGTGTTTTTTCGTCGTCTTCGCCTTGCGGGCGGCGGGCGAAATCGTCCAGGCTCCAGTCGTTGCCGTAATCCTCGTTGCTGTCGGAATAGCTGTCGTCGGCTTCGGGGGCGCCATCGGGGCGGTTTTCGCTGGTGCCCTGGCCATCGGCGGGCGCTGGCGCGGGCGCGCTCTGGAGGTTCACCGAGCCGTCCGAGGACACGCGCAACGGGCTGTCGAGCCAGTCGTTCTCGCGCTCGAGCAAGGGGTTCTCGGTCAGCGCCTGTTCCACTTCCTGCTGCAGTTCAAGCGTGGACAGTTGCAGCAGCCGGATCGACTGCTGGAGTTGCGGCGTAAGCGCGAGATGCTGCGAGAGGCGGAGCTGTAGCGACGGTTTCATGCGACCTATTTTATGCCCAACTTCCGTACTGGTGGAACGGAAATTGCTATCGCTGGCGTCGCATGATCGTTTGAAGGATGAAAGGCGACACCGAAGCCGCCCGGGGGGCCGATGCGCGGCAGGCGCCGCGCGCGCCTTTACATGCGGAAGTTCTCGCCCAGGTAGACCTTGCGCACCGACTCGTTGGCGATGATGTCTTCAGGCTGGCCGGACGCCAGCACCGCGCCCTCGCTGATGATGTAGGCGTGGTCGCAGATGCCCAGCGTCTCGCGTACGTTGTGGTCGGTGATCAGCACGCCGATATTGCGCGCCTTGAGGAAGCTGACGATGCGCTGGATTTCGCCGACCGCGATCGGGTCGACGCCGGCGAAGGGCTCGTCAAGCAGGATGAAACGCGGCGCGGAGGCCAGCGCGCGGGCGATTTCCACGCGGCGGCGCTCGCCGCCGGACAGCGACAGCGCCGGGTTGTCGCGCAGGTGGGCAATCTGCAGGTCATCCAGCAGGGTGTCCAGCCGGCGCTCGATCTCGGCCTTGCCCAGGGGCTTGCCATCGTTGAGCTGCAGTTCCAGCACCGCGCGGATATTTTCCCGCACATTGAGCTTGCGGAACACCGAGGCTTCCTGCGGCAGGTAGGACAGGCCCATGCGTGCCCGCTCATGGATGGCCAGGCCGCTGATGTGCTTGTCGTCGAGCACGATATCGCCCTCGTCCAGCGCCACCAGCCCCACGATCATGTAGAACGACGTGGTCTTGCCCGCGCCGTTGGGGCCGAGCAACCCGACCACTTCGCCGCTCTTCACGTCGAGGGACACATCCTTGACCACAGTGCGCGAGCCGTAGCGCTTCTTCAGGTGGCGCACGACCAGCGTGCTGCTGTCCTTCAGGGTGGCGGGCTGGGACGGTGCGGTCTGGGTAGCGGTCATGAAGGTCAAGGCAGAATCCGTGGATTGGGGGCGTGGCGGCGTCAGGTCAGGGGTTGACGGGGGCAGGTGCCGGCTTGAGCGGCAGCGGGTTGGCTGCGGCGCCGCTGGCGGGCTGCTCCTGGCGCGGCGACAGCACGGCGCGCACGCGGCCGGACGGGCTGCCCGCGGTCGCGTTCTCGGCGCCGCCGCTGGCCGTATAGAACTCGTTGCGGCTGTCATAGGTGATCACCGCGCCACGGATCTCGTCGACCAGCTTGGCGCCGGCCAGGCGGGCCATGCGGGCGCGCCCGATCAGCTTGGACAGCTCCTGCTTGCCGTCATATTCGATGCGGTCGCCCCAGCCGTCGATGTACTCGTCGACGTTGTCGCGCTTCTGGCGGATATAGGCTTGCTTGCCGCCCTTGGAGGTCGCGACCGCGTACTGGTAGCCCTCGGGATCGGTACGGACTTCGGCCGCGTCGGATTTCAGCACCATGGTGCCCTTGGTCAGCACCACGTTGCCGGTCAGTACATAAACCTGCTTGACGTCGTCGTAGCTGGCATTGTCGGCCTCCAGGACCAGCGGCTTTTCGCGGTCGGCTTTTTCGGCGCTGGCGGGCGCGGACAACGCGAGGCCCAGGACGGCTGCCAGCGTCAGCAAAGCGGCCGTGCTGCGGCGGCGACAGGACGAAGTCGTCAGGAATGGATTCATGTTGGCGTGATGGCGGTTGACGCGGGCGGCTGGAGCCCGCGGGCGGCTTCAGGGCTACTTCGCGGGACTTGCCGGCGGCGGCACCGTAATGATGGTGCCGCGTACGTTACCCAGCAATTGTACTTCGCGAGTGACATTGTTAAAGATCAGGCCGTTGGCGGTCATCACCGACGGGCCGCGGGTCAGCTTGACAGCCTTGTCGGTCTTGACGATGTCATCGTTGACCAGCACCTGGAAATACTCCGAGGCGGCCGTCATCTTCGGATCCTTGGCGGGGTCGGTGCCCTGGGCGCGCACGATGAAGCCATTGCCGAACAGGTCGATGACCGAGCCTTCCGCGTTCATCGTGCCGCGATCGGAGTGGCCAGTGACGGGCGGGCGGTCGATTTCGTAGGAGCGCATGGCTGGGCGCGTCACCTCGTAGGTCTGGTCGTCCTCGAAGTGGATCATCTTGTCGCCGGTAAAGCGCAGCTTGGTGTTCCCGTCCTCGGCAAGCTCGGTCGCGGAAAAACGGATCATGTAGTAATCCGGCTCATGTTTCTTGCCGACCGGCCCGGTGTCCGCTTCCTTCGGGGAGTTGACCTGCACCAGCCAGAAGGTGCTGCCCGCCACCAGCGCCATCAGCAGCAGGGGCAGCGCTCGCATGGCAAGCCGGCTCAGGGAGGACAGGATTTCCCGCATAGGCATGGGCTGGCCTCAGATGACCTTGGCGCGGGTCAGGTCGTGGATGTGGAGCGCGCCGACCAGGCGCCGCTCTGCGTCGACCACCAGCATCTGGTTGACACGATTCGCCTCCATCACCTGCACGGCTTCCACGGCCAGCTGGTCCGGCCCGACGGTATGCGGCGTGCGGTGCATGACCTCGCTGATGGGTACGGTCTTCCAGTCGCGCGGGGTTTCGAGCAGGCGGCGCAGGTCGCCGTCCGTGAAGACGCCGATCAGGCGGTCGTCCGGGTCAACCACCGCGGTCATGGCCATGCCCTTGCGGGTAATTTCCATCAGGGCTTGTGCCAGCGGCGTGCTCTCGCGCACCTTGGGCACCGCGTTTCCGCTGCGCATGACGTCGCGCACGTGGGTCAGCAGCTTGCGCCCGAGCGCGCCGCCTGGATGCGAGCGGGCAAAATCTTCCTCGCCGAAGCCGCGGGCATCCAGCACGGCCACCGCGAGCGCGTCGCCCATCGCCAGTGCGGCGGTGGTGCTGGCGGTCGGGGCCAGGTTGAGCGGGCAGGCTTCTTTTTCCACGCCGGCATTGAGGTGCGCATCGGCCAGCTTGGCCAGCGTGGAGGCGGGGTTCCCGGTCACGGAGATCAGCTTGGCGCCGATGCGCTTGACGATCGGGACGATCGAAAGCAACTCGGCGGTCTCTCCGGAATTGGAAAAGGCGATCAGCACATCGTCGCGCGTGACCATGCCCAGGTCGCCGTGGCTGGCCTCGGCGGGATGCACGAAAAACGCGGGGGTGCCGGTCGAGGCCAGCGTGGCCGCGACCTTGCGGCCAATGTGGCCGGACTTGCCTATGCCGGACACGACCACGCGTCCGCTGCAATTGAGCGTCAGTTGCACGGCCTGCGCGAATCCGTCGTCCAGGCGGCCTGCGAGGGCGGCGACGGCGTCGGCTTCGATCTGGAGGGTCTCGCGAGCGAGCCGAAGTGCTCGATCCGCATTGAAATTAGCTATCATGGCGACGAAGTATACCAACGAATGCGATGGCGCTTGGGCTGTTCCTGGGATCGGGCGGCCGGGGAGGCCATCGCGCTTGCCGTAATCCACCGGCAGGGTCGCCCGCACCGGGCCGGCCCGGTGCCCGGGGCGGCGTACCCTGACCCTGTCGATGCACTCTCCGCTGGACCTTACCCTAGTCCTGCTGGCCGCCGCCGTGTTCGGCGTGGTCGCCTTTCGCATGCTGCAGTTGCCGCCCATGCTGGGGTACCTGGTCGTCGGCATCCTGATCGGGCCGCATGCGCTCGGGCTGGCCCGCGATACCGCGCAGACCAAGTACCTGGCCGAGTTCGGCGTGGTCTTCTTGATGTTTTCGATCGGCCTGGAGTTCAGCCTGGGCAAGCTCAAGGCGATGAAGCGGCAGGTGTTCGGGCTGGGCGGCTCGCAGGTGGTGCTGTCGCTGCTGGCTGTGATCCCGGCGAGCTGGGCATTCAACTGGCTGTTTCCGCTGTCCTGGCAGGCCTCTGTGGCGTTGGGCGGGGCGTTGGCCATGTCGTCCACCGCCATCGTGTCCAAGATGCTGTCGGAGCGCCTGGAGCTGGAAAGCGAGCACGGGCGCAATATCATCAGCATCCTGCTGTTCCAGGACCTGGCCGTGGTGCCGCTGCTGATCGTGATCCCGGCGCTCTCGCGCGATCCTGGCGACCTGATGATGGCGCTGGGCCTGGCCACGGTGAAGATCGTGGTGGCCCTGAGCCTGATCTTCTTCGTCGGCCAGCGCTTCATGAGCCGCTGGTTCCACATCGTGGCGGCGCGCCGCTCGCAGGAGCTGTTCATGCTCAACCTGCTGCTGGTCACGCTGGGCATGGCCGCGCTGACCGAGCGGCTTGGCCTGTCGATGGCGCTGGGCGCCTTCATGGCCGGCATGCTGATCTCCGAGACGCCTTATCGCCATCAGGTGGAGGAGGACATCAAGCCCTTCCGCGACGTGCTGCTGGGGCTGTTCTTCGTCACCATCGGCATGCTGCTCAATATCCATGTGGTGCTCGACCACCTGTGGCTGGTGCTGGCGCTGCTGGCGGTGCCCATTGTCTTCAAGCTGGTCCTGATCTCCGGCCTGGCGCGCCTGTTCGGCTCGCGCCCGGGGGTGGCGATCCGTACCGGCCTGGGCCTGGCGCAGGCCGGCGAGTTCGGCTTCGTGCTGCTTAACCAGATCGACGGCCTGAACCTGGTCGATCCCGTGCTGATCCAGGTCATCCTGGCCTCGATGCTGTTGTCGATGCTGGCGGCGCCGTTCCTGATCCAGTACAGCGACGCCATCGTGTTGCGCTTTACCGCCAACGAGTGGCTGATGCAGTCGCTCAACATGACGCGCATCGCGGCGCAGAGCCTGCAGACCGAGAAGCACGCCATCATCTGCGGGTTTGGCCGCAGCGGCCAGAACCTGGCGCAAATGCTGGAACGCGAGGGCATCACCTACGTGGCGCTGGACCTCGACCCGGACCGCGTGCGCGAAGCCGCCGGCGCGGGCGACACGGTGGTGTACGGCGATGCCGGCCGGCGCGAAGCGCTGATCGCGGCGGGCCTGCATCGCGCGGCTGCCTTGATCATCACCTACAACAACACGCCCTCGGCCCTCAAGGTGCTGCACCATGTGCAGGAACTGGAGCCGGCGCTGCCCGTGATCGTGCGCACCATGGACGATTCGGAACTCGACATCCTGCAAAAGGCCGGCGCGACCGAGGTGGTGCCGGAGAGCATCGAGGGCAGCCTGATGCTGGCCTCGCACGCGCTGGTGCTGCTGGGCGTGCCGATGCGGCGCGTGGTGCGCGGCGTGCAGGAGGCGCGCGACGCGCGCTACAGCCTGTTACGCGGCTATTTCCACGGCCGCGACGACGAGGAAGACATGGTGGAGCGCGAGTCCGTGCGGCTGCACTCCATCTCGCTCGGCCCGGAGGCCACGTCGGTGGGGCGGCGCCTGGGCGCGCTGGGGCTGGATCGTATCGGGGTGGAAGTGACGGCGGTGCGCCGGCGCGGCATCCGTGCGTTCGATCCGGAACCCGATACGGTGCTGGAGCCTGGCGATATCGTGGTGTTGCGCGGCCAGCCAGAGGCGCTGGAAGCGGCCGAGGCGCGCATGCTGGCCGGCTGAGGCTGCGCTATGCGCTCAGCGGCTGCAAGTTCAGGTTCATGCCGCCGCGCGGCTGCCGACGTGCGCCTCTTCCGCCCACGATGGCGGCAGGCCTTCTAGCACGGAGCGCGCGTCGAGCGAGCCGATCGGGACGCGCGGGTCGGCGGGAATGCGGCCTTCGCCTTGCAGCATCAGGTAGCGCAGGCAGCACACGCGCAGGAAGGACGTGAAGTTTGCCGCCTCGCCCCGGTATGCCACCAGTTCGTCGTGCAACCGGGTGATGAGCTGGCCCACGCTCATGCCGTCGCGGCGCGCCAGCGTTTCGAGCACTTCCCAGAACAGGCTTTCCAGCCGGATGCTGGTGGCCACGCCATGCAGCCGGAGCGAGCGCGACTGGCCCTGGTACGACTGCGGGGTGGCCCGGATGAAGATTTCACACATAGAAGAACTCCCGTGCGGAAAGGCCCGCGATAGCCCTCGACAGGCTCGCGGGCCGCGTTCGGTAGCCTCTAATGTACGATCTTGGTGCCCAGGACGGCAAGGAACTGCGCCAGCCATGCCGGGTGCGCGGGCCAGGCCGGTGCGCTCACCAGGTTGCCGTCGGTGTAGGCCTGGTCGACCGGGATGTCGGCATATTTGCCGCCCGCCAGGCGTACTTCGGGCGCGCACGCCGGATAGGCCGAGCAGGTCCGGCCTTCCAGCACGCCGGCCGCGGCCAGCAGCTGGGCGCCGTGGCACACCGCTGCGATCGGCTTGTTGGTGCTGGCAAAGTGCCGCACGATCTCCAGCACCCGCTCGTTCAGGCGCAGGTATTCGGGCGCGCGCCCGCCCGGGATGACCAGCCCGTCGTAGGCTGCCGGGTCCACATCGGCAAAGCTCGCGTTCAGCGCGAAGTTGTGGCCGCGTTTTTCGCTATAGGTCTGGTCGCCTTCGAAATCATGGATGGCGGTGGGGCAGCTGGCGCCGGCCGCCTTGTCCGGACACACCGCATGGACCGTGTGGCCTACCATCTGGAGTGCCTGGAAAGGCACCATGGTTTCATAGTCTTCGGCGTAGTCGCCGACCAGCATCAAGATCTTTTTTGCCATCGCTGTCTCCTGTATGGTTACGGGTGTCCCGGGGGAGCCGCGCCGCAAAGCGTGCAATCCGCCCAGGCGTTGCCCATTGTGTTGCCGATTGCGGCAGCCCGGGTGGTAACCCATTACCGCATCCAGCCTGCCGATATGGCGGGCGGTCCGAACGAGTCCCCATGCCCAACACCACGATCCAGTCGTCCGCCCTTGGCGACGTTACCCACTACCTGCGCGAACGCATCCGCACCGTGCCGGACTGGCCTCAGCCCGGCGTGATGTTCCGCGACATCACGCCGTTGCTGCAGGATCCCAAGTCCCTGCGCGTGCTGATTGACGTCTTTGTGCACCGCTACATGGACGCCAAGCTCGACGTGGTGGCCGGCATCGACGCGCGCGGCTTTATCCTGGGCGCCATCGTGGCGTACGAGCTGAACCTGGGCTTCGTGCCGATCCGCAAGAAAGGCAAGCTGCCCTTCGAGACCGTGGCCGAGGAATATGAGCTGGAGTACGGCAGCGCCACGGTGGAAATCCACGCCGATGCCTGCAAGCCGGGTGACCGCGTGCTGCTGGTGGACGACCTCATCGCCACCGGCGGCACCATGATGGCCGGCCGCAAGCTGCTCGAGCGCCTGGGTGCCACCGTGGTGGAGGGCGCCGCCATCGTCGACCTGCCCGAACTGGGTGGCTCGCGCCACCTGCTGGACAGCGGCCTGCCGCTGTTCACGGTTTGCCGCTTTGACGGGCATTGACGCCTGGCCACGGATCATTGACCGGCGCGCGCATCGATCGCCGCGGCGCGCGTCTGTGTGATTCCATTTCTAATTCAATAATGTAATAATAGGCACGTTCCTCGTGTAGAAGGATGTGCGATGGTTCGTAAAGCGAG
>NZ_JBIUHC010000223.1:0-13247 GCF_044627735.1 Cupriavidus sp. CuC1
GTCTGCTTTGCAGCGGTCTTTTGTGTTGCGAGGGGGCGAATAATAAGACGCTCCCCCGGTCCTGGCAAGCCTTTTCTTGAATTTCTTCAGCGCGGTCTGTGACACGGTGATGAAGCAGGCTTGCGTGCCCCAGCGCAGGGCAGCATTCGCGCGGCTGCTATCTATTAGAATCGACGGATGCCTGACCTTCCTATCTACCTGCCATCGCGCCAGCCGGCGAATGCGCCCCGGCATCTGGATGCGCAAGCGCTGGCAGCAGCACTTTCACGCCCAATTGTCTTTGTCGACCTGGAAACGACAGGCTCCGACGGCACACGCGACCGTATTACCGAGATCGGCGTTGTGGAGGTGGGACCGGACGGCATTATCGAATGGGACACCCTGGTAGACCCGGGCATCGGCATCCCGCCCTTTATCCAGCAACTGACCGGCATCACCGACGACATGGTGCGTGGACGGCCAAGCTTCGAGTCACTGGCGGAGTCGCTCGCGGAGCGGTTGCAGGGCAAGCTCTTCGTCGCGCACAACGCGCGCTTCGACTATGGCTTCCTTAAGAATGAGTTCCGCCGCGTTGGCGTCACCTTTCGCGCCGATGTCCTGTGCACGGTACGGCTCTCGCGCTCGCTGTTTCCCTCGGCGGCGCGCCACGGGCTGGATGCGTTGATCGCCCGGTTCGAGTTGCAGCCCAAGGGCCGGCACCGGGCTCTCGCCGATGCTGAGCTGTTGTGGCAATTCTGGCAGAAGGTCCACGAGCTCTATACGGTGGACCTGGTCGAATCCGCAGTGCAGTCGCTGATCAAGCGGGCGAGCCTGCCTGCCGGGCTGGAAGAAACCGCGCTGGACGACGTTCCCGACACCCCGGGCGTCTATCTCTTTTATGGCGACCAGGACATGCCTCTCTATATAGGGAAGAGCATCCACCTGCGCCAACGCATCGGCGCGCATTTCTCCGGCGATCATCGTGCCGCCCTGGAAATGCGGCTGGCACGCGCGGTGCGCCGAGTCGAATGGCGCGAGACCGGCGGCGAGGCCGGCGCGCTGCTGCTGGAAGCCCACCTGATCAAGACGATGCAGCCGCTGCACAACCAGATGCTGCGCCAGAACGCCGGGCTCTATGCGTGGGAACTGGCCCCCGGACTGAGCGCGCCGATATTGCGCTCGGATCGGGACACCGATTTCAGCCGGCACCCTAATCTGTATGGCGCCTTTCCCAGCCGGGCCAGTGCCCAGGCCCGGCTGGCCGAACTGGCGCAAACTCATCAGCTCTGCCAGGTCGCCCTCGCCCTGGAAAAAACCGCGCGGCGCGGCCTGCCCTGCTTCGCGCGTCAACTGCACCGCTGCCAGGGCGCGTGCACTGGCGACGAGTCACTGGCGGCTCACCGTGAACGGGCGGCGGCAGCGCTGGCCGGCCTGGCGATCCGGCCCTGGCCGTTCGCGGGTGCGGTGGCATGGCGCGAGCAGCACGGCGCCAAGGCGTGGTGGCATATCCTGGAAGACTGGTGTTACCTGGGCTCGGTGCCCACGCTGGAGGAGGCACCAGGCCTGTTATCCTCGCCTGCACGCTTCGACCTGGACACCTACCAGATCCTGGCGCCAAGGCTGGCGGCGTTGATCGCCAGTGCCATTGCGCTGGAACCCGTGCGGCAATTCGAGCTGCAAGCGCCGCCCTCACCCCGGCCGGACACGGAGCCGCGGACCGCATCCGCGCCAGCCGCCCCAGCGCTCACGCACCGGCGCAGGGCGCCAAGCCCAGACCAGCAGACCCTGTCCTTCTTCGATCACTAGGCCGGGCCACCACCCCGGCCCTCTCTCTTTTGGGCACCATCAGCCCAGCCAAAGAGCATAAACGGTATACCAAATCACCTGGAACTCGTGCCCCGCCGCGGTGCGCGACCTTTTATCGCCTTCCCCGCGAACCCCGGATTTGTGCTGAAAACTGCTGCATTGCACCAGAAAGCGGCGGATCGTGACCGCCTGGACATTTGGCTTGCCCTCTGCAATTAAATGAATATAGTATACCGATTTCGGCGATAGGCCGACCGATCCCCGACCCCGTGCGCCTTGGCCACGAGACCCCACAAGACGGAGCGCCACCGTGACCCGGCAAGACCTAGCAAGCACAGACACCCGGCAGAAAGAGGCGTGCTTCCTGCCGGTATGGGAAGCCGCAGCGTTGTTGGCCAAAGGCCACGCCAGCGCGCAAGACCTGGTGAACTGGTGCGAGGCCGCCTATGCCGCCTCGCATCGGGAGATCAACGCCATCATCCTGGCGGATTTCGCCGCCGCCCGCGCCGCGGCCGAGGCCAGCGACCGGCGCCGGCGCCGCGGGGAACCGCTTGGCGCGCTGGACGGCATTCCCTTCTCCATCAAGGAATCCTTCGACGTGGCAGGCTGGCCCACCACGTGCGGCAACCCGGCGCTGCGCCACAACATTGCTGCCAGCGACTCGGCCGTGGTCGAGCGCCTGCGCGCGGCTGGCGCGGTGTTGCTGGGCAAGACCAACGTGCCGATCGGGCTGCGCGACTGGCAAAGCTACAACGCCATCTACGGCACCACCCGCAACCCGCGCGACCCCAGCCGCACCCCGGGCGGCTCGTCCGGCGGCAGCGCCGCGGCCGTCTGCGCGGGCATGAGTTTCTTCGACGTGGGCTCCGACATCGGCTCGTCGCTGCGCAACCCGGCGCACTACTGCGGCGTGTTCTCGCACAAGAGCAGCCACGGGCTGGTGCCGCTGCGCGGCCACGGCATTGGCCACGGCTACGGCGAGCAGGACATCAACGTGGCGGGGCCGCTGGCGCGCAGCGCGCAGGACCTGGAACTGCTGCTGCGGGCGCTGGCCGGTCCGGACGGCAGCGAAGCGCAGGCCTATCGCCTGACGCTGCCGCCCTGCCGCAAGCACGCACTGGCCGACTTTCGCGTCGCCGTGCTGCCGAGCCATCCGCTGTGCGAGGCCGACGGGGAAGTCAGCGACGAGATCGAAAAGCTTGGCCGCTGGCTGGAGGGACAGGGCGCCCAGGTACGCTGGAACGCGCGCCCGGACTTCGATGCTTCGGCCCTCTGGCACACCTATGTGCTGATGCTGCGGGCCACCACATCGATCCATATGGATGACGCCGGCTTCGACGCCGCACTGGCCCGCGCCGCCGGCGCCGCGCCCGAGGACCACAGCTATGCCACGCTGCAATTCACCGGCGCGGGCATCCGGCACCGGCAATGGCTGCAGCTGCAGCAAGCCCGGGCCACCTTCGCGCAGGCCTGGCAACGCTTCTTTGGCGAGGTGGACGTGATGCTGTGCCCGGCGGCCGCCACCACCGCCTTTGCGCTGGATGAAGCCGGCGAGCCGTGGCAGCGCACGCTCCAGGTCAACGGCCGGGCGCAACCGCTCACCAACCAGTTGTTCTGGGCCGGGCACTCCGGCCTGTGCGGCCTGCCCTCGACGGTGGCGCCGATCGGCCCGGGCCGCAGCGGCCTGCCGGTGGGCGTGCAGATCGTCGCCGCGAGATTCGAAGACCTGAGCGCATTGCGTTTTGCCCAGTTGCTGGAAGCAGCGGGTTTTGCCTTCCGGCCACCGCCGGCCCGGCTCCAGTCCCAGTCCCAGTCCCACACGGTGTAAAGCGCCCCGGCGCCATAAAAGAACAGCGCACCGCCCCCCAAAGCGAAGACACGAAGGAAAGATCATGTTCACCTGGTTCAAGGATTTATCGACAATGGAGCGCAAGGGGTTTTACGGCGCGTTCCTCGGTCATGCGGTCGACGTGTTCGACTTCATGATCTATTCCTTCCTGATTTCGACGCTGCTGACCCAGTGGGGCATGAGCAAGTCGGCCGCCGGCGCCATTGTCACGTGGACCTTGGTGTCATCGCTGGTGGGCGCCATCGGCGCGGGCGTGCTGGCTGACCGCTACGGTCGGGTGCGCGTATTGCGCTGGACCATCGTGGTGTTCGCCGTCGCCTGCTTCCTGTGCGGGCTGGCCAACACGCCCGAGCAACTGCTGGCCTTCCGCATGCTGCAGGGCCTGGGCTTCGGCGGCGAATCCTCGCTGTGCATGGTGCTGGTGACGGAGATGATCCGCAACCCGGCGCACCGCGGCAAATATTCCGGCTTCACCGCCAGCAGCTACTCCTTCGGCTGGGGCGCGGCGGCCATTGCCTACGCCATCACCTTCAGCATCTTCCCCGCCGAAACCGCCTGGCGCGTCTGTTTCTTCATGGGCATCCTGCCGGCGCTGGTGGTGATCTACCTGCGCCGCAACCTGGAAGAGCCTGAGGTCTTCACCAAGAGCCAGGCCGAACGCGCCGCCGGTGGCACCGGCAGCGGCCCCACCGCATGGCAGCAGCTGGCGCGGCTCGGCCGCAGGCCGCTGCTGGGCAAGACCGTGCTGTGCAGCCTGCTGTCGGGCGGCATGCTGGGCGCCTACTATGCGATTGCCACCTGGCTGCCCACGTTCCTCAAGACCGAGCGCGGGCTGTCGGTGTTCGGCACGAGTTCCTACCTGGCCATGACGATCGTCGGATCACTGGTGGGCTATGTGGCCGGCGCCTATGCCACCGACCGCTGGGGCCGCCGCCTGACCTATATCGCCTTTGCCGCCGGCGCCTTCGCCATGGCGCTGGTCTATATGGTGATACCGGTCTCGAACACGTCGATGCTGTTCCTGGGCTTCCCGCTTGGCGTACTGATGCAGGGCGTGTTCGCCGGCATCGGCGCCACCATCTCGGAGTCATATCCCAACGATATCCGCGCCACGGGTTATGGCGTCTCGTACAACGTCGGGCGCGTGATCGGCTCACTGTTCCCGCTGACGGTGGGCTGGCTCAGCACCGGCCGCACCTCGCTGCCGCTGGCGATCGCCATCGTGGCTGGCGTAGGCTACATGATGGTGATGGGCGCCGCACTGCTGCTGCCGGAAACCAAGGGCATGGACCTGGGCCAGGCCGGTGGCGACGACAGCGCGCACGACCCGTCCCGCGACGCCGACAAGGCCGTGCTGGCGCCAACTGTGGGCAAGCCCGCATAAAGCGTCTCAGGCCGCTTGCGGCAAGGCGGGCGGCTAGGCTAGTCTGCGCGAAGGGGGCATGCTTGCTCCCCTGGAGCTGCCATGCCTGCCGTCCGCCGTCTCTCCATCTCCCCTCGCCTTTGGTTGACCCTACTCGCCGCCATCGCCCCGGGCGGCTGCGCAGGCATCGAACAATCCGCCATGCAGCGAATCCTGGATTCGTGGCAATCCGCCCCGATCGAGCAAGCCAAGGCGCAGTGGGGCCCGCCGCAAGCCGTGCAGGCCGTGCCCGGGGGCACCGCCTACCTGTGGACCGAGGAAGTGCCACCGGCGCGCGCGCCGGGCAGCGGCCCGCGCGATGCGCGCGCGCCCACGTCACCCGAGCCCCTGCTGGTGCCCGGCCTGTGCCATCGCCGCCTGATCGCAGGTCCCACCGGCCTGGTGATCGGTGGCGACTGGTCCGGCAACGCGTGCTGTGTCACCACCGCTATCGGCCGCTGCGGCGGGCTGGTCAGGACCAGCACCGGCTCCTGATCGCACCGGGCACCGCATCTCTCACCGAATTGGTGCACGTCGTGCAACGCGCCAGGCGATCATGCACCAGGGCTGCCCAGCGGCGTGCCACGATCCGGCGCATTTGGGACGCGGCATTCACCGCTGCCGTTGGCACACCTCTTGCTGAACAAGCTATCGAGTAGAAGCGGTTAGCGCCGATGCGCCTCCCCCAGCGGGGCAGACGCATCCCGGCGTGGGACATTGCTCTCGCGACCATCCGGTCGCACGCCTGGTTGACTCGCATCGCGAGATGCATCCGGGCGTTTGGATCCGGCCACCAGGCCGGGCACGAGAGAAAAGAGAGCGCCCACGATGTCCCCCATCTTCAAGCCCTTATTCCATTTCGCAGATGCGTCCGGCGGCCATGCCGCCGCTCGCGTCCTGCGCCGTTGCCCGCCTGTTGCCGTACCCGCCCTGATTTCCCCCGCAAACATCCGCACAGGAGCCCCCATGAAGACGCCTTCCCCATTGCGCCGCCTGTTGATCGCCGGCGCCTGCGCCGCGCTCACGCTCGCCGCCGTCCCCGCCACCGCGCTCGCCGCCGACAAGGTGACGTTCCTCACCTCCTGGTATGCCCAGGCGGAACACGGCGGCTTTTATCAAGCGGTAGCGAAAGGCATCTACAGGAAGTACGACCTCGATGTCACGGTTCGCATGGGTGGCCCGCAGGTCAACGGGATGCAGATCCTCACCCGCGGCCAGGCCGACTTCCTGATGGGCTACGACCTGCAGGTGCTCAAGAGCGTGGAGCAAGGCGTGCCGGTGACCACCGTGGCGACCTCCTTCCAGACCGACCTGCAAGGCATGATGACCCACGAGGACGTCAAGAGCCTGGCCGACCTGAAGAGCCGTACGGTGCTGGTCTCCACCTCGGGGCGCACCACCTGGTGGCCGTGGCTCAAGGGCAAGTACAAGCTCGAGGAATCCCAGTCGCGCGTCTATACCTTCAACCTGCAGCCCTTCTTTGCCGATCCGCAATCGGCCCAGCAAGCCTACGCGTCGTCCGAAGTGTTCTCGGCCAGCAAGGCCGGCGCGAAGACGCGCTTCTTCCTGTTCGCCGACGATGGCTACCCGCCCTACGGCACCACCATCGTCGCCATGCAGAAGATGGTCAAGGAAAAGCCGGACGTGGTCGCGCGCTTCGTCAAGGCGACCATGGAAGGCTGGAAGAGCTACCTGGCGGACCCTGCCCCGGCCAATGCGCTGATCAAGCAGGAGAACCCCAACATGAAGGACGACCAGCTTGCCTGGGGCGTGGAAAAACTCAAGGAGTACCACATGGTCGGCGGTGGCGACGCGGCCCGCTACGGCATCGGCGTGATGACCGATGCGCGCTGGCAGAAGACGCGCGACTTCATGGTAGCCGCCGGGCTGCTCAAGGCCGATACCGACTGGAAGCAGGCCTACACCACGCAATTCGTGAAGGACCTCAAGGTCATGCCCTGAAGCGCGCGGCCGCGCTATTCAAGATCAACCCCATACAAGGATTTTCGACATGCTGGTCACCCAACAACCCGTACTGCGCCGCTTCTGGTACGCACTGATGCCGGTCTCGATGCTCGACGACGGCCCTAAGCCCTTTACCCTGCTGGGCGAAAACCTGGTGCTGTGGAGGGGCGCCGACGGCAAGCCCGCGGCGCTGCAGGACCGCTGCTGCCACCGCACCGCACGCCTGTCCAAGGGCTGGGTCAACGAGCGCGGCGATATCGTCTGCGGCTACCACGGCTGGGAATACAACTGCTCGGGCAGCTGCGTGCGGATTCCGCAGGCGCCAGACAACGCCATCCCCTCGGGCGCGAAGGTGCAGGCTTATCACGTGCAAGAGAAATACGGCTACGTGTGGGTGGCGCTGGACGATCCGCTGCAGCCCATCCCCGATTTCCCGGAGGATGGAGACCCCGCCTACCGCCGCATCTTCCAGTTCTACGAGAAGTGGAACACCAGCTCGCTGCGCGTGATGGAGAATTCCTTCGACAACTCGCACTTCAGCTTCGTGCACCGCGCCAACTTTGGCTTGTCCGAGCAGCCCAAGCCGGAGAAGTACGAACTGCAGCAGCGCGAGTGGGGGTTCGAGGCGGAGACGCTGGTGCCGATCCGCAATATCGAGGCGGGCCACCGCGTTACCGGCACCACCGAGCCCATCACGCATCGGCATATGTTCAACCGCTGGGACCTGCCGTTCACGCGCCGCTTCGGCTGCACTTATCCCGCCAGCGGGCGCCATCACATCATCTACAACTGCGCCACGCCGATCGACGACAAGAGCGTGATGCTGTCGCAATGGCTGTACCGCAATGACAGCGAGGAAGACTGCTCGACCCAGGAGCTGATCGATTGGGACGCGCCCATCGTCGGCGAGGATCGCGACATCCTGGAAGCCACGGACTACGACGCCTGCGTGGACACGCGCCGCCGCGTTGAATTCCATATGGAATCCGACAAGCCCGGCTTGCTGATGCGCAAGATGCTGATGGAATTGTTCACCCAGCATGGCGAGAAGGAAGCCTTCCGCATTCCCGTGGTTCGCGGTTAAACCGGACTTCCGATAGCCGATAGCCCCGGAACCATTCCATACGGAGACAGCCATGAGCGTCCTCTTTCGCAGTGCCGTGCAAGCCCCCGCTGCTGCCCCCAGCGCCGGCGGCCTTGCGTCCAACGCCTGCGGCGAACCCGAGCCCGCTGGCAGCAGCCGGCGTGATGCCGACGCGCCGCTGCTGTTCGCCAACCAGGTCGAGAAGACCTACCCCAACGGCACCGTGGCGCTGGAGCGCGTCAAGCTGGCGATCAGGCCCGGCGAGTTCGTCTCGCTGCTGGGCCCGTCCGGCTGCGGCAAGAGCACCTTGCTCAAGCTGTTTGCCGGATTGGAAACGCCGTCGGCGGGCCATATGCGCTGGTGGGGCAACCCCTCGCTTCCGACCGCAACCAACTGCGCCACCAACAGCGCCACCAACAGCGCCGGCCGCACGCTGGCGATGGTGTTCCAGGAAGCCACGCTGATGCCGTGGGCGCGCGTGGCCGACAACGTGCGGCTGCCGCTGGACCTGGCCCGCATGCCGCGCGCCGAGGCCGACGAACGCGTGCAGCGCGCGCTGGCGCTGGTGGGGCTGGGCCGCTTCGCCGCGGTCTATCCGCGCGAGTTGTCGGGCGGCATGCAGATGCGCGTGTCGATTGCGCGGGCGCTGGCGACCAACCCGGACCTGCTGCTGATGGATGAGCCCTTCGGCGCGCTCGACGAGTTCACCCGCAACAAGCTCGACGCCGACCTGCGCGCACTGTGGGCCGAGCGCGGCCTCACGGTGGTCTTCGTCACCCATAGCATCTACGAAGCGGTCTACCTGTCGAGCCGCGTGGTGGTGATGGCGGCGCGCCCGGGCCGCGTGATTGCCGACGTGGCGATCGAGGGTCCGCAGGTCCGCGATGAAGCCTTTCGCGTCTCGCCGGCCTTCATGCAGTACTGCGCGCAATTGTCGGCGCTGCTGACGCAGGCCAACACCGGCGTCGACCCCAACGAGCACTGAGCCCGGCAGCCGCATCGGTCCCACGGATAACAAGGAGCCCCCATGAATCCCCCGCTACTGTCGCGCCCCGCCATACAGCGCGTGGCTGCCCCGCTTGCCGTCGGCGTGCTGCTGTTGCTGGCCTGGCAGGCGATCTGCACCGCGCTCGCCGTCCCCGCGTACCTGGTGCCCACGCCCACCGCCATCGGCCATGCGCTGGTGGAAGACTGGAGCCTGCTGTCCGGCTCGCTATGGGTGACGCTGCGCATCACCATGCTGGCCTTCGCGCTGGCCGTGGTGGTCGGCACCGCCTCGGCGTTCGTCTTCGTGCAGAGCCGCCTGATTGAAGCCAGCCTGTTTCCCTACGCGATCCTGCTGCAGGTCACGCCGGTGGTAGCGATCGCGCCGCTGATCATCATCTGGGTCAAGGAACCGACGATGGCGCTGGTGATCTGCGCCACCATGGTGGCCGTGTTCCCGATCATCTCCAACACGGTGCTGGGCCTGCGCAGCGTCAACCCCGGCCTGCTCAACCTGTTCCGCATCAACCGCGCGAGCCGCTGGGATACCTTGCGCCGCCTGCGCATTCCCAGCGCGCTGCCCTATTTCTTCGGCGGCCTGCGGATCTCCTGCGGCCTGGCGCTGATCGGTGCGGTAGTGGCGGAGTTTGTGGCGGGTACAGGTGGCACGGGTGCGGGGCTGGCCTACCAGATCCTGCAGGCCGGCTTCGCGCTCAATATCCCGCGCCTGTTCGCCGCGCTGTTCCTGATCACGCTGACCGGCGTGGCGTTGTTCGGCGTGATGGTGGTGGTGTCGCGCATGGCGCTGTCGCACTGGCACGAAAGCGAGCTGGCATGACGACCAATACCATCCTGATTCGCAATGCCACCGCCATCCTGACCGGCCTGAAGGGTACCGGTGACGGAACGGGTGAGGGCGAGCGCCACGCCGGGCCGGACCTGCGCGTGGCAGGCGGCACCATCGAGGCCATCGGCAAGCTGGCGCCGCGCCCTGGCGAGCAAGTCATCGACGCCACCGACTGCGTGATCTACCCGGCCTGGGTCAACACCCATCATCACCTGTTCCAGTCGCTGCTCAAGGGCGATCCGCCGGGGCTGGACCTGACGCTCACGCCGTGGCTCGGGGCTACGCCCTATCGCTTTCGCGCCGCCTTTGACGAAACCACCTTCCGGCTTGCCGCCCGCATTGGCCTGATCGAACTGGTGCGCAGCGGCTGCGGCACGGTGGCGGACCACAATTATCTCTACTATCCCGGCATGCCCTACGACAGCTCCGCCATCCTGTTCGAGGAAGCCGAGGCGCTGGGGCTGCGCTTTGTGCTGTGCCGCGGCGGCGCCACCCGCACGCGCCAGCTGGAGAGCGACCTGCCGCAGGCGCTGCGTCCCGAAACGCTCGACCAGTTCCTGGGCGATTGCGAACGGCTCACCGCGCGCTACCACCAGCCCGCGCCAGATGCCATGCGGCGCGTGGTGATGGCGCCCACCACGCCGCTCTACTCCATGTCGCCCGAGGAGTTGCGCACCAGCGCGCGCACCGCGCGCCGGCTTGGCATCCGGCTGCACAGCCATTTGTCCGAGACAGTGGAATACCAGAACGCTGCGCGAGACAAGTACCAGACGACCCCCGTGGCCTTCTGTGGCGAGTACGAATGGCTTGGCCGCGATGTGTGGTTCGCCCACCTGGTGAAACTGGGCGCGGATGAAATCCACCAGCTCGGCGCGACCGGTACTGGCATCGCGCACTGCCCGCAGAGCAACGGCAGGCTGGGCAGCGGCATCGCGGATATCCCGGCGCTGGAAGCCGCGGGCGTGCCAGTGTCGATCGGCGTGGACGGCGCCGCCTCCAACGAAGCGGCCGACATGATTTCCGAAACCCATGCGGCGTGGCTGCTGCAGCGCGCGCGCCGAGGCCATGGTGCCCGGCCGCGCGCCGAGGGTGGCGACCATGAAGGCGGCGCCGACGCCGCGCGCGTGGAAGATGTAGTGCGCTGGGGCACGGCGGGCGGGGCTGCCGTGCTCGGCCTGGATGCGGTGGGCACGCTGCAGCCGGGCAAGGCGGCCGACCTTGCCATCTACCGGCTCGACGACCCGCGCTGCTTTGGCCTGCACGATCCGGCCATTGCCCCCGTGGCCAGCGGTGGGCGGCCGGCATTGCGCGCGCTGCTGGTGGGCGGACGCATGGTGGTGGAGCACGATGCGATTCCGGGCCTGGACCTTGCCGAGCTTGGCGCTGCCGCTCGCGACGCTGTACTGCGCTTGCAGCAGCGCGCTGCACAACCCGCGGCGTAACATCGTGGATGAGAGGAGGGCGGCGGCAGCCGCCCTCCCTGCCCGGCTGGCCAGGCGCGGAGCCGGTGTCGATGCTACTGGCGCAGTACCTTGATGAGGGCAGCGAGTTCCTCCCCGCCGTAGCCGGCGTCCGCGGCTCGCTTTAGCAGACCCGACGCGTAGGCGGGGAACTCGCTATTGATACCCGCCTCTCGCGCCGTCTGCAACAGGCGCTGCGTCGCTTCCACCGAAATCCTGAGCGGGCTTTCGGAGATCGTGAAATCCCCCGACTGGATCACCCCGCCCTCGTGCTTGAGGAAGGCGCCAAAGGTTGGCGAGATATCGGCAACAACCGCGCCATAGGCCGCCACGTCGATGCCCTCGGACTCGGCGATGCGTGCCCCGTGCATGAAGCCGAGCACCGCCCCATAGATGTACGAGAGCGTGGCGAGATCCATCGTCGAAGCCGAGCCGATCTTATCGCCGAGATAGACGATGTTGCCGCCAAGGATTCTCAAGGCAGCTTCCGCGCGGCGAAAAACGGCATTGTCGCCGGACACCAGGATCGGCGTATCGGCCTGTCCCATCTGGCTCGGCGCGGCCTGGATCGCTCCATCGAGATAGGCCGCATCTTGCTGACGCGCCCACGCCGCGCTGTCGCGGGCGTCTTGCGGGCTGCCGGTGGTCAATTGAATCAGCAGGCGTCCCGCCAGGGCCGCGCCAACATCCTGCGCGTGGAGAATCTCGTCGGCAGCCTTATAGTCGTAGACACACATCAGAACAATGGCGCTTGCGCGGGCGGCGGCAGCCGCGCTGGGCGCCAGCACCGCGCCCTCCTGCACAAGCGGTTGCGCCTTGGATGCCGTCCGGTTCCAGAGCGTGACGCGATACCCGCTGCGCAAGTACAGGCGAGCAATGGTCTCGCCCATCGACCCAAGCCCAATTATCGATATTTCTTTCATGGCGTATTATCCGGTTATCAGTGTGTTGATATCAGCGCGTTGACGCCTGGATAATATGGATTCCAATTACGCAGGGTCAAGTACCTACTAAAATGTAAGGTACCCACCAAAAAGTAAATAATGGAGAAAATATGGCCCGCAATAACCCATATTGCTGCGGTATCGGACCTGCCTTCGATGTGATCGGCGGCAAGTGGAAGGCAGTGATCCTTTGGGAAATCCACCAGCATGGGCGCCGCTTTGGCGAACTGAATCGGCTGCTGCCGGACGCCAGCGAAAAGATGCTGATCCAGCAGTTACGGGAGATGGAGGCGGACGGCCTGGTGCGCCGGGAGGTCTTTGCCGAAGTGCCGCCGCGGGTGGAATATTCCGCAACGGACCTCGGCGCTTCACTCAATCGTGCCATGGCAACGCTGGCGGACTGGGGAGAGCTTTATGCGAAGGAAATGGGAATAAGGCCGCACGATAAATCCGATGCGCAAGCCGACGCCGCTTAAACTGCGGCGACCATGCTTCCCCATCCAAAAGCGAACGCATGGCGGCAACCCATGCATTCAATCGGCGGAGCACGCAAGGGTGCCATCATCAAACCGCCGCCGGGTCCACCTTGCCAATATCAATGCCGTAGCTCCGGATCGCCTGGCTGACGCGTGCGCGTGGAATCCTTCCTTCGTCCGCCAGGGCCTTCAGCGCGGCCACAGCGATGAAATGCCGGTCCACCTCGAAGAACGCACGCAATGACTCCCGCGTATCCGAGTGTCCGAAGCCATCGGCATCTTCGTCTTCCAGGAGGGCACGAACTGGCCGCGGATCTTTTTCTTGAGCCTGGCGCTTGTGGGGCTGATCGGCCTGCGTTTCTCCGAAGCCGCGGCTTGATCGGGATGCGCGTCAAACCTCGGCCTTCAGGCCGAGGAAGGATAGCGCGGACGCCGTAGGCGTCCAATGCTG
>NZ_JBIUHC010000224.1:0-13035 GCF_044627735.1 Cupriavidus sp. CuC1
GCGGGCGAGCCGGCCTGCCCGGCAACCGGGCTGGCAACCTCAGGCGCATGCGGTGCGGCCGGCTGGACGGGGGGCACCACGGCGGCGCGGTCGACCCGCACGGACGTCAGCAGCGGCCAGCGCTCGCGCGCCTGCGACGCCGCGTCTTCGCGCACGATCTCTTTATAGGATTCCGCCTTGCCGCCGAAACGCTGGAACAGCTTGGACAAATCGTCGGATTGACTCATGGGATCTCACTCACGCAAGGGTGGGCGCCGGCGTGAAAACTGCCGTAAACCGCAGCGGCACATCAACGCCCAAACCGGAATTCCACGCATCCGGTGGCATCAATCGGCGTACTTTGGCTGACCCGCAGGGTCTCGGACGAGCCGAGCATGCGGAACCAGTGCTGGTACGCCCCCTCCAGGAAGGCCGGCGACCACGCGTCGGCTCCGTCCCCAAGCGCCGCGTTCAGCGGTGCGCAGTAGTGCCGGACCACCAGCGAGCCCCCCGCATCCTCGATGCTGGTCCAGCCCCAGTCCACGTCCAGCCAGATCTGGGCTACAGCCCGTTCCAGCTCGGCGAGCGTCGCGCAGGCGCCCGGATCGAAACGCTTAGCAAAACGCGCGCCAACCCGCCACATGACGGCGCGCAGGCCGGCCACGTCCATGGTCTCGGATAGTTCTTCGGCGAGCGCCGACAGTACGTCACGCCATTGCGACGAGCAATGCCGCTCAGTGAGATATTGCAGAATTGCTTGATTCACCCCGACATCCTGTTTTAATTGTGTACTGTAAATATTCTTCTTATTGTTGGAGCGCCATTTTCTTACCAACCCGGCAGTCTGGGCAAACGCTTTGCGAGCAACAATAGTTATGTTCCATCCCTGCAACATCCGCGATAGCGAGCACCCGCCCCCAAGTCTGCCCGGCTTCCCTCACAGGCGCTGCCACGGCCTTTCGCAGGGAACGCAAGCCTGACAGTTTCCGCATCGGGCGGGAACCCACCCCCTTCCAAAGCGGGGAAAACTTCGTGGCTTGCGCTGCCGGCAAAGCCAATGTCTCTACATTGGCTCCGCCAAGCACATCCTCTGGCCAATGATTAGCCTGCGCGTATGTAATTTTTGCCTGCGGAGAAATATGGCAGGTAAAAGCGTAAAACATTAAGTCGGGGGAAACCGCAAGGCGGTCAGCGCCAAGACAGCTTCGAATTAGCCCGGCATGATCTGCGCGCCAGGGCGCGCCGCCGCAGCGAATGCATTGATCAGGCGCGCTCCCCGCCGTTCGCGCAAAAATAGAGATGCTCACTCATTTCCGCGCTACTGCCCTCAAAATCCAGCATTTTCAGGTCCGGACGGCTGGGCACCTCGTGGCGGGCGATGATGGACACCCCGAGCCCGCGGATCACCGCCTCGCGGATCGATTCCCGGCTGCCAATCTCCATCGCTTGGCGGGCACCACGCCCGCCCGGGCCAGCATCTGCTCGGGGACGATGCGCGTGGTCGACCCTGCCTCGCGCATCAGCAGGCGGCAGCTGGCCAGCGCGGCGACCGGCACCCGCGCCCTCGCGGCCAGCGCATGGCTGCGATGCTGTGATTCGGGCGCTGGGGCAGGCTGGCCGCGCCCGGCGGCACGGATGACGCCGTGGCTGCCGGGAGCGTATTCTAAAGCCCAGGATCTGCTGCCAAGCCGCCTTCTACCGAACAGGAGAACGCAATGCCCGAGCGCAAGCACGACACCATCCGCATCGAGACCGACAGCCTCGGCGACGTACCAGTGCCTGCCCGGCACCTGTGGGGGGCGCAGACCGAGCGTTCGCGCCAGAACTTCCGCATCGGCAGCGAGACGATGCCGCCAGCGCTGATCGAAGCCTTCGCCATCCTCAAGCTCTGCGCGGCCCGCGCCAACCGCGAGCTGCGCGTGCTCAAGCCGGAGCTGGCACACGCCATCGAGGCAGCGGCGCAGGAGATCATCGCCGGCAAGTGGTCCGAGGAGTTCCCGCTCTCGGTCTGGCAGACCGGCTCCGGCACGCAGACCAATATGAACCTGAACGAGGTGATTGCCAACCGTGCGATCCAGCTGCTCGGCGGCGAGCCGGGCACCAGGCAGCCGGTGCATCCCAACGATCACGTCAATGCCAGCCAGTCTTCCAACGACAGCTTTCCCACGGCGATGCACATCGCCGCCACCCGGGCGATCCAGTTGCAGCTGCTGCCTGCGCTGGAGACCTTGCAGCAGGCGCTCGGGCGCAAGGTGGACGCGTTCACCGACATCGTCAAGGTGGGCCGCACGCACCTGCAGGACGCCGTGCCGCTGACGCTCGGCCAGGAGTTCTCCGGCTACGAAGCCCAGGTAGGCGATGCCCAGTCGCGCCTGCGCCAGGCCATGCTGCGCGCCATGCCGGTACCCCAGGGCGGCACCGCGGTGGGCACCGGGCTGAACGCGCCGCACGGTTTTGCCGCGGCCTTCGCGCGCGCGCTGTCGGACTACACGGGCCTGCCGTTCGAGCCCGCGCCGAACCGCTACGCGCTGCAAGCCTCGCACGATGCGCTGGCCGACCTGTCGGGCGCGCTCAACACCACGGCGTCGTCCTTCCTGAAAATCGCGCGCGATTTCATGCTGCTCGGCTCCGGCCCGCGCGCGGGCTTTGCCGAACTGATCCTGCCGGCCAACGAACCCGGCTCCTCGATCATGCCGGGCAAGGTCAATCCCACCCAGGCGGAGGCGCTGGCCATGGTGTGCTGCCGGGTGATCGGCAACCACACCACCATCACGCTGGCCAATGGCCTCGGCACGCTCGAGCTCAACGCGTACAAGCCCGTGATTATCTACAGCCTGCTGCAATCGGTCACGCTGCTTGCCGATGCTGCCGCGAGCTTTGCCAAACGCATGGTGGAAGGGGTGCAGGCGCATCGCGAGTGCATAGCCGAGATGCTGGCACGCTCGCTGACGCCCGTGACGGCGCTCAACCCGCACATCGGCTACGACCGCGCGGCCGAGATCGCCAAGCTGGCGATCAAGCGCAATCTGTCGCTGCGCGAGGCGGCGCTCGCCTCGGGACATGTCACGGCAGCCCAGTTCGATGCATGGATCGACCTGACGGGAATGACCAGGGAGATATGAGGCCGGGACGACGCGCGTGGCGACGACGAGGTGCCGCAATCGCGGCAGGCGCGGCCCAGCCGGACGCTCGGCCCGACGCTTAGCGCTGGCCCATCTCACACACGGCGCAGACGGAAACGGCCGCACCGCAGGTGAAGACCAGCATCACCAGCACCATCAAGGCGTCGACAAAGCTCATGCTGCCGGGCGCAATCACGCTGACCAGGCGCCAGCAGATCCAGGCAATCCAGCCGAGCGCCGCGAGGGTACTGCAGAGCGCCAGGGTTGCGCAGGCGCGGTGCGTCAGCCGGCGCCAGGAGGCGGGAGGGGGAGCGCTTTCGTTATCGGATATGACGGTCTGCATCCGGATTCTCCTTAGCCAAACCTTGCGGCCCGGGCAGAAAATGCCAAGTCTGCGTCGCATGCGCCTAAGAAGAACCCCGCGCCGCGAGGGGCGCACGGGGCTGTGAGGACGCATTGGGCCGCACTCGGCAATCAGCCTGAGGTACGGCCAGGACTGAAGTATGGTTCGGCGAAAGCCGGTTCGCTATCGGTTGCTCTCTGACAGCGCGCCCGGGCCGGCCTTTGTTGCCGGAAAGCAAAAGCGTACCCGTTTCTGCGTGCCTTCAAACCCACTGCAAATGCAAGAAAGGAAGGGGCTCGCGCCTACTTGCCCGCAGCCTTTTGCCGATGGCGCGCCAGTTCGGCGCCTAGCCACGGTGCGCTCTCCACCGGCTGGGCCTGGCCGCACTTGACCAGGTAAGGCTTGCCGCTGACGCTGCTCTTGCTCGCACCCAGTTCGATAAAGCTCTCGCTGGTGCTGATGGCGCCCTTGTCGGCCAGGTAGTCGTACTTCTTTTTGAGGTGCGCAGCCGCGTCTGGCGCGGAATACCAGCTGCCGTTGCGGTTGAACTGGCAATTCGAGCCTGCCAGATAGGCAAAGAGATGGGTGACCTCGGCCTGCGTGGCAGCGGGTGGCGGCGCCGCTGCCGCGGGGGCCATGGGGATCGCCAACGCGGTCGCTAGCAGCAGGGCGGACAGGAGGGCAGGCTTCATTTTCACGGAATCGATAAGTCGCATTCGCTGCATTAGAACGGCATTCCCGCTCCGCTTCAAGGCTTGGCGAGCGGCTGGCCCACCCGCCGCGCAGGCGGAACGCGCCGCCCGAAGCGCAAAGCGTACCCGTTTCTGCGTGGCTATCCGGAGCGTCAGCCGATCGCGCCGCCGCCATCGAGCAGCACCATCGACCCCGTGGCGAAGCCCGTTCCGGCCAGGTAAAGGATGGCCTGCGCAACGTCTTCGGGCTGGCCGATGTGCTGCGCCGGCAAGCGTGCGGCCACGTTTTTTAACATGGCCTCGCGCGCGGCGCCGTCGAGCTTGTCCCACAGCGACGTGGCGATCCATTATGGCCACGGCGCGACGGCAGATCATCCACCCAGGATTGGAAGCACTCTTGGCGGGCATTTGATAATCGAGGGAGCACTAGGGCGCGCCAGCAAGCCCGGCGCGCCGCCGTTACAATGCCGCGGTGCAGCTTAAGTCCCCTCCCGGGACCGCGCGCCCTCCTCCCAGCCGTCGCCGCCGGCCCCAAGACAACCTGCCCATCATGAAGCCGCTCCTGCTCGTCCTCAGCCACGTCAGCGCCCAACATCTGTCCTGGATTGCCGAACAATACGAAGTGCTCTACGCGCCTGACAGCGCGGGCCGTGCCGCGCAGGTCCGGGAGGCCGGCACCCGCGTGCGCGCGGTGCTGACGATCGGCACGGTCGGCCTCACCGCCGCCGAGATCGACGCCATGCCCGCGCTGGAACTGGTGTGCGCGCTGGGCGCGGGGTACGAGAACATTGCCGTGGCCCACGCCCGCGCGCGCGGCATCGTCGTGGCCAACGGTGCCGGCACCAACGACAGTTGCGTGGCGGACCACGCCATGGCGCTGCTGCTAGCCACCGTGCGCGCCATCCCGGTGCTGGACCAGGCCACGCGCGCCGGCAAGTGGCGCACCGCGCTGCCGCTGCGGCCCAACGTGTCGGGCAAGCGCATGGGGATTCTCGGCCTCGGCACCATTGGCCGGCGCATTGCGCAGCGCGGGCTGGGCTTCGACTTGGAGGTGGGCTATCACAACCGGGCCCGGCGCGACGACACGCCGTATCGCTACTTCGACAGCCTCGGCGCGCTGGCCGAATGGGCCGACTACCTGATCATCGCCACGCCCGGCGGCGCGGGCACCCGCCACCTGGTCGACGCCAAGGTACTGGCCCAGCTGGGCCCGGGCGGCTTCGTGGTCAATATCGCGCGGGGCAGCGTGCTCGACACCGCGGCGCTGGCGCACGCCCTGCGCGCCGGCAAGCTCGGCGGCGCCGGCCTTGATGTGTACGAGAGCGAGCCCGAGCCGCCCGCCGAACTGTTCGACTGCCCCAATGTGGTCCTGACCCCGCACGTGGCAGCCAGGTCGCCGGAAGCCATCGACGCTTCGGTGCGGCAGTTCCAGGAAAACAGCCGGCTGCATTTTGCCGGCGAGCCGGTGCTCACGCCGGTAGGCTGAGGACAGGTGCCGCCGCGCGTTCACGCGGCGGGAAACACCACCCGCACGCGCAGCCCGGGCGCCGCGTCTTCCAGCGAGACGTGCGCGCCGTGCGATTGCGCGATCTCCGCCACGATGGCCAGGCCCAGCCCGCTGCCCCCGGTGGGGGCTTCCGGCACCCGATAGAAGCGGTCGAACACGCGCGCGCGCTCGGCGGCGGGAATCCCCGGGCCATCGTCCTGCACGATCAGTTCCGCGCTTTCCGTACCCGATTCTTTTTCGCCCGCGGGAGCCCGCGTGCGGCCAACCAGCACATCGACCCTGCCTCCGGCCGGCACATAGCGCAGCGCATTGTCGACCAGGTTGGTCAACAGGATGCGCAGCGCATCGACGTCGCCACGCACCATGACCGGGCCGGCACCGGCGTCGGCATCGAGCCCCAGGTCGATGTGGCGATCGAGCGCGGCCTGGGTCATCTCCGCCACCACGCTTTGCGCCAGCGCGCGCAGGTCCACCGGCTCGTGCGCAGGCACTGCCGCGCCGGGCTCCTGGCGCGCCAGCGTCAGCAGCTGGGCCACCATGTGCGTGAGCCGCTCCAGCCCCTGGCGCAGCTTGCCCACGGCCTCCTGCCGCTCTTCGGCCGTATCGGCGCGCTCCACCAACTGAGCCTGCAACTGCAGCGCCGCCAGCGGCGTGCGCAGCGCATGCGCGGCGTCAGCCACGAAGGCACGCTGGGTATCGATGGCGTGCGACAGCCGCGCCAGCAGCTGGTTGAGCGCCTCGGTCAACGGCGCGATCTCGTCCGGCATGCAGCTGACCGCCAGTGGGGACAGGGCGTTGGCGTCACGCTGGCGCACGCCGGCTGCGATCTCGTGCAAGGGCCGCAGGGCGCGTCCCACGGCCACCCACACCAGCCAGCCGATCAGCGGCAGCAGCAACAGCAAGGGCGCCACGGTGCGCAGCGCCATGCGCGCGGCCACCTCGCTGCGCGCCGACATGGGCTGGGCGATCTGCACCACGCCGAGCCCGAGCTGCACGCTGTAGATCCGCCATTCGCCCTGCGCTGTCTTGACGTTGGAAAATCCCAGTTCGGCGCGCGGCGGCAGCGCGGGATGCGCGTGCGACAGATACAGGCTGCGGCCGGAGCCATCCCAGATATGGATCACCACGTCTTCGTCGGCATGGAACAAGCTGTCGCTAGGCGAGCCCGGCGCACCGGGCGACTCCTGTTGCACGAAAGGCGGCATCACCGGATCGGCAAACTGGCTGGGCAGCGCGGCGGCCACCTGCTTCATCTGGTAGTCGAACAGTGCGTTGGCTTCCTGCCGTGCCTGCCCGTAGATCAGCGCGGTGGCAATGGCGATGCCGGCCAGCAGGCCCAGCGCCAGCCACCACAGCAGGGTTCTCTGGATGGAACGCATCAGCCCGCGCTCCCGGCCTCGAGCTTGGGCACCACATAGCCCACGCCACGGATATTGCGGATCAGCGCCGCGCCGAATTTCTTGCGCAGCGCGTGGATGTAGACCTCCACCGTGTTGCTGCCGACTTCATCGCCCCAGCCGTACAGGCGCTCCTCCAGTTGCGCCACCGACCACACCTTGCCAGGGCGTGCCAGCAGCGCCGAGAGCAAGCCGAACTCGCGCGCCGACAGGCGCACCGGCTCGCCGTCGAGGGTGACCTCGCGGGTCACGGGATTGATCACGATGCCGCCGTAGCGCAGCAGCGGCTCCGCCCGGCCTTCGGCGCGGCGCACCAGCGCATGCATGCGCGCGGCCAGTTCCTGCAGGTCGAAGGGCTTGACGAGGTAGTCGTCGGCGCCGGCGTTCAGCCCGGCCACGCGATCGGCCACGGCGTCGCGCGCGGTCAGGATCAGCACTGGCGTATTCACGCCACGCGCGCGCAGCGCGGCGAGCACCTCCAGCCCGGAGCGGCGCGGCAGGCCCAGATCGAGCAGGATCAGCGCGTAGCAGGCATCGCCTTCCGGGCCGCCCGACTGCGCGGCCGCGGCAAGGCCGGCCTCGCCGTCCTGCACCCAGTCCACCGCGAAGCCTTCCTGGCGCAGCGCCAGCTTCACGCTATCGCCGATCATGGCGTCGTCTTCCACCAGCAACACTCGCATGGTCAGGTCCGGGTCAGGCAGGTTTGGGTTGGTTGGCCGGGTCGGCCGGGTTGGCCGGGTTGGCCGGGTTGGCTCGGCTGGCATCAGCGCCATCGACGCCATGCGTGATCGCTTCCTCCAGCGCCTGCGCCAGTCCGGGCAGCGCTGGGTACTCCGCGTTGATCACGTAGACCGGCAGGCTTTCCAGGTATGCGCTCATCCGCCCCTTGGCGGTAAAGCGCGCGTTGAACGCGGAGTTGCGCAGCGCGGGCACGAAGCGCGGCACGATGCCGCCGCCCAGGTACACGCCGCCACGCGCACCCAGTACCAGCGCAATGTCGGCCGCCACGGAACCCAGCAAGCCGCAAAACACCGCGAGCGCGCGCTCGCAGAGCGGGTCGTGCCGGTGGATCGCGCCTTCGGTTACCTCTGCCGGCTCGAGCTGGCGCGCCAGGGGCGTACCCGTTTCTGCGTGCAACGCGGCATGCGTCAACGACAGCCCCATGCCCGACAAAAGACGCTCGGCGGAGACACGGCCGAAGGCCTTATGGGCCGCGCGCCACGCGGTCCATTCGTCTTCGGTTTCCGGCATCAGCTCGATATGGCCACCCTCGCCAGCCAGCGCCACGGCCGGCCCGGAGCGCGCGGGCACCAGCCCGGACACGCCCAGGCCGGTGCCCGGCCCGACCAGCGCGAGCGGCGCGCCGGCCATGGCCGTGCCCTGGCGCAGCGGCGTCAGGTCCTGCGCGCCGAGGTGGGGCAAACCCAGCGCCAGCGCGGTGAAATCGTTGATGGCCAGCAGCAGGTCCAGGCCGAGCGAGCGCTGCATCTGCGAGATGGAGAACGCCCAGGCGTGATTGGTCAGCTTGACGCGATCGCCGGTCACCGGGTTCGCCAGGCCGACGGCCGCGTAGCGCGGCCTGGCACTACCGGCCGGCAAACCGCCGAGGTAATGCTGCATGGCGGCCTCGAGCGAGGGGAAATCGGCCACCTTGAACGCCGTCACCGGGCCGATGCGCTGCGGCGCGGCCTCCAGCGCGAAGCGCACATTGGTGCCGCCGACATCGCCCAGCAGGCGTGGAAAGTTCTTCATGGCATCAAGCCGAGAAGACATCGGTGCCGTGCCGGTGCCGGCTCAGCACCAGGCTGACGGGCAGCGCCGGGGTGGGCCCCTTGCAGGCGCGCGCGAACACCGCCGTCTTGACCGGCCCCGCGAACGACAGGAAGACGCGCTCGGCAGCCAGCAGCGCGGCCAGGTTCAGCGTGACGCGCGCGTGCGGCGCCTCGCGCGGATGCGTCACCAGGTAGCCCGGCTGCGGCTCGGCAAGGGCCTGCTGCAACTCGGGCGCCTCGGGAAACAGCGAGGCGGTATGGCCATCCTCGCCCATGCCCAGCACGATCACGTCAGGCTGGCGCCAGGCCGCGTTCAGCCGGGCCACCGCGCTGGCCGGGTCGGCCACTTCGGCGGCATCGGCCACCAGCGGCACGAAGGCCGCCTTGCCCGCCGCCTCGCGCAGCAGGTGGCGGCGCACCAGCGCGCCGTTGCTGTCGTCATGGTCGGGCGGCACCACGCGCTCGTCGACCAGCGTGATGGTGACCGCTTCCCAGCGGATGGTGCGATGGCGCAGGCGCTCGAACATCGGCACCGGCGAGCGCCCGCCGGACACCGCCAGCACCGCCCAGCCGCGTACGCCAATGGCGATCTCCAGCGCGTGGGCTACCGAGATCGCCATTGCTTCGGCCAGGTCCGCCTCGGAGGTATGTTCGTAGCGTCGCATGGGCAGAGTCTCCTGTTCGAATGAGGGTCAATCAATGATCGGCGGGCGCGGCCTACACCTCTTCGTGCCAGAGCGAGCCGTCGCGCGACATCAGCGCGGATGAGGCGGCCGGCCCCCAGGTGCCGGCCGTATACGGCTTGGGTGGCACGGTGCTGTCCGCCCAGGTATCCAGGATGGGCTCGACCCAGCGCCACGCCTGCGCCTGCTCGTCGCGCCGCACGAACAACCCGAGGCGGCCGCGGATGACATCGAGCAGCAAGCGCTCGTAGGCCCCCGCGCGGCGCACCTTGAAGGAGTTGGCGAAGTCCAGGTCGAGCGAGGTACCCGTGAGCGCCACCGTATCGCCGGGCTGCTTGACCAGGAAATACAGGCGGATGCTCTCCTCGGGCTGCAGCCGGATCACCAGCCGGTTCTGCGGCGACAAGGTCAGCGGGCGCGGGAAGATGGCGTGCGGCACATCGCGGAAGTGGATGACGATCTCCGCCACGCGCGACTGCATGCGCTTGCCGGTGCGCAGGTAAAACGGCACGCCGGACCAGCGCCAGTTGGCGATCTCCGCCTTGATCGCGACAAAGGTCTCGGTATGGCTGTCGGGCGCGATGCCCTTCTCGTCCAGGTAGCCCACCACCGGCTTGCCGCCGACGGCGCCGGCCCGGTACTGCCCGCGCACGGTCTTCTCGGCCACGTCCTGCGGCGTGATGGGCTTGAGCGCCTTGAGGATCTTGATCTTCTCGTCGCGGATCGCGTCCTCGGACAGGCTGGTGGGCGGCTCCATCGCCACCATGCACAGCAGTTGCAACAGGTGGTTCTGCACCATGTCGCGCAGCGCGCCGGTGTTGTCGTAGAACTCGCCGCGCGTTTCCACGCCAAGCTCCTCGGCGATGGTGATCTGCACGTCCTGCACCCACTCGCGGCGCCACAGCGGCTCGAACAGCGCGTTGCCGAAGCGGATCGCCATCAGGTTCTGCACCGACTCCTTGCCCAGATAGTGGTCGATCCGGTAGATCTGGTCTTCGGCGAAGTACTGCGCCACGGCCGAGTTGATCGCATCGGACGAATGCAGGTCATGCCCGAGCGGCTTCTCCAGGACGATGCGGACATTGGGATGATTGAGCCCGGTGCGCGCGAGCTGCTCGCAGATGGGCACAAAGATATGCGGCCCGGTGGCGAGATAGCACACCACCACCTCGGGCGAGCGCTGCAGCACCTTGGCCGCCAGCGCGTCGAAGTGCTCGGGCACGCGGGCGTCCGCCTGCACATAGCTGACGCGCGCAAGGAAGGTGGCCCAGGCTTCGGGCGGCGCATGCTCAAGGCCCGGACGCACGCTCTGCTCCAGCGAGCCGACGTAGTCTTCGGTGGAAAGGGGATGGCTGCCGGTGGCAAGAATGCGGGCGTTGGGATGAAGCAAGCCCGCGCGGTGTGCATCGAACAGCGCCGGCAGCAGCTTGCGCCGCGCCAGGTCCCCGGTGCCGCCGAACAGCACCATGTCGAAATCGGGCATGCTCACCCTGTACTCCTTGTCTTGGCCAACGTGAGTGCGGCGCAAGGGCCCAGCGGGGCCCGCGGGGTTCCAGGAACACCTGCGCGCGTCACTTTACTGAGTGCCGCGGTGCGCCGCATAAGTTCCGGCCAGTTTAGTTGAGTCGCTGCCGCTTGGCGAGGCATGGAACGCTTGCGCCGCTCGGCGCGGCGCCGGAGGTTTGCCGCCTGCGCGCGCTAGCCGACCAGCAGTTCCACCCACAGGCCGCGGGCCTGGAGCTGGTAGGCGCGCGTGGCCTCGATCAGGGCGCGGCGCGGCGCCGGGTCCATGATGGCCTCGGGCAGCAGGGGATCGCGCACGATGGCGCGGATGATGGCGCGGCCCACCAGCATGGCTTCGCGCGCGGCGGCATCCGGCGCCATGCGCGCCAGCTTGGCCTGGCTGCGCTCGAGTTGCGCCAGCGCGCGGCGGTACGCGGATTGCAGCGCCGGCACGTCCCACAACCGGGCCATGCGCGCCGCGGCATCTGCATCGAACTCGCGGCCGACAAAGAGCAGGCTGGCGCTGGCCATCCCGAGCCGGGACAGCGCGGCGCGCATGGCCGGCGCGCCGCCGGCGAGATTGTCCGGGCGCACGTTGATGCCGGCGGCCAGCACCCGGAAGCCGGACAACGACAGCGCGCGCGCATGATGGCGCCACGCGGTCTTCTCGCTGCGCGCCACGGCGGCGTCCTGCACCACCAGCCAGTCGCCGGCCCAGTGTCCCAGCCGGCTCTCCTTTTCAAACCAGTGCTCGACCTCGTCGTAGACCGGATTACCTTCCGGCAGCACCGCGTAGCAGCCACGCTCCGTCTTGACGATGCGGCCCTGGCGCTGCAGGCGCGTCAGCGCCACCCGCACGCTTGGCGTGCCGATGCCCATCACCTCGGCGCCGCGCGCCAGCGCCTGCACTGGCAGGGTGCGCTCCGGATGGCCGAAGAGCAGGTCCAGGACCAGATCGGTCGCCGAGGGCTCGCGGATCTCTATTTCATGCATGGGTCGAAAGCGGGGGGCAACGTGGGCGGTAAAGGATGCCGCGAAGGGTAAACCAGAAATATTTCTTTTCTTGGCATAAATATATCATTCGATGAAATATTTATGCATGTGGAAAAACACCTAGAAAGCACCCGATTCACCCCTGCCAGGCGCAGGCACCGAGGACGCGAGCATGGATAGTAAGCCCAGTCAGCCCAGCCATTATGTCAGGACCGAGACCTCCGGCCCGGTCTTCACCATCATTCTGGACCGCGCCGACAAGCGCAACGCCGTGGACGGCCCGATGGCGCTGGCGCTGCGCCAGGCATTCACACGGTTCGAATCCGACCCGGCGCTGCGCGTGGCCGTGCTATGGGGCGCCGGCGGGAATTTCTGCGGCGGCGCCGACCTGTCAGCGGTGGGAGACCCGGCGCGCCGTCACGAGCTCGATCCGCACGGCGGCGGCGCGGGCCCGATGGGCCCCAGCCGCATGGCACTGTCCAAGCCGCTGATTGCCGCGGTCAGCGGCTATGCGGTAGCGGGCGGGCTGGAGCTGGCGCTGCTGGCGGACCTGCGCGTGGCCGAGCGCGATGCGGTCTTTGGCGTGTTCTGCCGGCGCTGGGGCGTGCCGCTGATCGACGGCGGCACGGTGAGGCTGCCGCGCATCATCGGCATGGGCCGCGCGCTCGACATGATCCTGAGCGGCCGCGCGGTGCCCGCAGACGAAGCGCTTGCCATGGGACTGGCCAACCGCGTGGTCGAACCCGGCCAGGCCCGCGCCGCGGCCGAGGGGCTGGCGCATGAGCTGGCCGCCTTCCCGCAGCGCTGCATGCTGGCGGACCGGGCCTCCGCCTACGGGCAATGGGACCTGCCGCTGGCCGACGCGCTGCGGGCCGAAGGCGCCAACGGCACGCCGATCGTGTTCGAGGAGGGCCTTGCGGGCGCCGCCCGCTTTGTCGGGGGCGCCGGCCGGCATGGCGATTTCTCCGGCTAGGCACAATACTGTTAACAAATTCGAATTTGTGTTAACTTTCAAGCCTCTGCAACAACAAGAAGAGCTTGAAG
>NZ_JBIUHC010000225.1:0-12881 GCF_044627735.1 Cupriavidus sp. CuC1
AGGGGCGACGCTTCGCGTCGCGCGCTATCCCTCACCGGCCTGAAGGCCGATGTTTCCCGCGCGAACTGATGAAGATTTCGCGCAAGATTTCGCGCAAGAAAATCGCGCTTGGCACCGCCGTACTGGCGATTGCCGCTGGGGTTGCCGTCCAAGCGGTCTGGCACCCGTTCGGACGCGCCTGGAAGGGGCAGCCCCGCCAGCTTGAGCTCGATTTCAGTCGCCCCGATGCGCTGGTCGACAGCGAAAGCCTGTCCAGCCTGCCGCGCGATATGCTCCGCGTGCCGCTGCTGCGCGACGTGCTCACCGAAGATTTCGTCAATTACTACGAAGACAACGAAGGCCGCCTGTCGGCCTCTGGCGCTTTGCGCCGCATTGCCTTCGAGCACGACCTGGACTGGGCCGATGCGTTGTTCAAGCGCGTGTTCGACGAACCGGGCCGGCTCATGGCGTGGCGCGGCGCCGATGGCACCCTGCGCTACTGGGCGCTGTCGATGGAGCGCAATGGATTGGCCAAGGTGCTGCAGACACTTGGCACCATCGCCCCGGCCGATACCCAGTTGAGCCGCGCCGGCGAAGTCGACGGCACGCCGCTGTACGCGCTGCGGATCGGCCCGGCGCGCAGCCTGCTGCTCGCGGGCAAGGGCGATCGCCTCGTGATCCTGTCCGAAGCCGGCATGCTGCTGGACGCCGAGGGCAAGCCCATTGGCGCCCGCGCCAAGGCGGTGGCCGCCTGGTTGTCCGACGATGCCGGCGCGCGCGAGACCCCGCTGCAATCGTTCGCGCTCGACGCAGTCAAGGGCCCGCCCAAGGGCCACCGCGTGCTGGTGGGCGCGGATTACCTCTCGTTTGGCTACCAGGCATTCTTCCCGGGCATCGAAGCGCTGCGCTTCGATTTTGCCGGCGCCGACGATGCCGAGTGGCACAGCGCGGTGCTGGTCGATGGCGCGCGCCTGCCGGGCGAGTGGAACACGGCCGAGCTCTGGAAAGCGTTGCCGGCGGACCCCGCAGCGTGCGCCACGCTGCCGGTCGACTGGCAGGCCGCCGGCAAGATGCTGCAGAAGGTCAGCGGTGGCAAGGACGAGTTGGCAACGCAGGTGGGCCAGGCCTTCGAAGGCCCGGCCGCCGTGTGCTGGTACAGCAAGTCGGCGCTGGTGGCGCCGTTGTTCATGGCCCGCGTCAGGTCGGCCGATGCCGCTGGCGCGCTGCGTCCGGTGCTGGCGAGCCTGTTCGAGCAAGTGATCGGCGCCTATGAACCCAACGCCGGCGCGCAGAAGGGCGCAGAAAAGGGCGCCTATGCGCGCCTGCCGGTGCAGGACCGCCAGGGCGCGGGCGGCGCGGTGCTCTGGTCGCGCGCGGTCAGCTCGCCCTATGGCACGCGCGAGGGCAAGGCGGCGCCGTTCGCGGCCCAGCTTTCGGCGGGCGCGTATTTCCCCGTGACGCTGGCACTGGCCGGCAACACCGTGCTGTTCTCGCCTGACGGCGCGTTGGTGGATGACGCGCTGGCGGTGCAGGGCAAGCGCTTCCCCGCGGTGGCCGACACCATGCAGCGCGGCCAGCAGGCCCGTACCGTGCTCAGCTTCACCCCGTCAACGCTGGCGCCGCTGGTGCGCCGCGAAGCCACCAAGGCTCTGCCAGCGGACCAGGAGGCCCTGTTCCTGAACGCGGCGCGCGCGCATTTGTTCCCCAAGCTGAAGACCCTTGCGGCATACCCGGCGGTCTCGCTGGTCCTGCCGGACAACCTGCCTGCGGGGCGTGCGTGGGTGCCGGTGACCTGGCAGCAGGCCGGCACGCCGCGCGGCGTGCCGGCCGCGGCTCCGCCGGCGCAGCAAGAGGCCACGCAGTGATCGCTGTGAGCCGAGGCCGCCGCTCGATGCTGGCGGCGCTGGCGCTGGCCTTGCCCCTGGCCGGTGGCCGTCACGCCTGGGCCTTGTCCGGCCTGGCGTCGGACACGCCCGAGGCGGATGCGCTCGATGCCACCCAATCGGCGGCGTTTCGCGCCTGGTTCGTGCGCATCGTCGGCGAGCAGTTGCGCCAGGGCCCGACCCCACGCTGGTACCAGCGCGATTGCGCGGGCCTGGTGCGCTTTGCCGTGGGCGAAGCGCTCAAGGTGCATGACGCGCGCTGGCTGCGCGCCAACGGCATGCAAGGCGGCGCCTCGGCACGCCAGTTGCCGCCCGAGCTGAGCCTGAGCCCGAGCCAGCGCACGCTTGGCCAGCGCTGGACCCGCGCCGACGGCAGCACCGGGGCCTATGCCTCGGCCCTGGCCCTGGTGCAGGGCAATAGCCGCTTTGTCGCCAGGAACGTCAACCTGGCCCAGCCCGGCGACCTGCTTTTCTACGACCAGGGCGATGAACAGCACCTGATGATCTGGATGGGCCAATACCTGGCCTATCACACCGGCACCGTGACCCGTACCGATAACGGCCTGCGTGCTGTCACCCTTTCCCGCTTGATGCAATGGAACGATTCGCGCTGGCAGCCGCAGGATGGCAATCCCAATTTCATCGGCGTATTCCGTTTCGCCTTTTTGTCGAGGTAAAGACGATGCTTGTCGTCATGACGCGCGCAAGCGCGCTTCTGCGTTCCGCCCTGCGTTTCGCCCTGAGTTCCGCCCTGCGTTCGTCCATCTCCCGCACGCTGCTGGCGCTTGCCCTGCTGGCAGGCGCCCAGGTGGCTGGCGCCGCCGAGCGGCCTAGCGTCACGCTCGACACCGTGCCCTCAAGCGGCTATAGCGCCTTCCAGGGCCAGCCGTTCTTCCTGCTCTCGGACGCCAGCTATGGCAGCGACCAGACGGCGCAGGTGCGCCTGGAAGCCCCGGGCCGCGAATACAAGAGCGAGCTGCAGCGCTACGGCGGCGCCGACATCCTCGTGTACCGGGTCGCCGATCCGATCGCCTTCCTGAAGGCGCAGAAGAACCTGCACCGGCTCGACATCAAGGCGAACTACCGCGGCGAAGGGCTGGCCAATACCTTGTCCTACCTGTGGGATAGCTGGTACAAGCAGGCGCGCCGCGCATGGCAGCGCGTGCTGTCGTTCGCGACCCGCAGCAAGGCGGTGGAGGACGCGCCGCAGTTCAGCATGGGCGACCAGATTGCCCAGCCGACCCGCTTCGAGAACAATCCGCAATACGAGCCCCTCAAGGGCTATGACGTGGTCGAGCGCTTCCGCTACCCGATCTGGGATGCCAAGGAAATCGCGCCGCCCAAGGACGTCAAGCTGGAAGGCAGCAGCAGCGAATTCCTGCCGCGCGATGCCGGCAACGTGATGGTGCCGCTGGGCAAGCTCAAGCCGGGCCTGTACATCGTGGAAGGCATCATCGGCGCTTACCGTGCCCATACTTTGCTGTTTGTGTCCGATACCGTGGCCATTACCAAGAGCACCGGCAGCGGCATGCTGGTCTGGGCCGCGCAGCGCAAGAGCGGGCGCCCGGTTGCCGGCGCGAGCCTCGCCTGGACCGATGGCCTGGGCGTGCTGCAAAGTGCCACCACAGGCGCCGACGGTGCGGCGGACCTGGCCCACACCAGCCCGGAGCGCAGCTACCTGCTGGGCGTGGACCCGGCCGGCGGCGCGTTTATCTCGGAGAATTTCTACTACGACAGCGAGATCTACAACACCAAGTTGTACGCCTTCACGGACCGGCCGCTGTACCGCCCAGGCGACGAAGTCCGGGTCAAGTTCATCGGCCGCAATTTCCGCAACGCCACCGAGTCCGGCCCCGCGGCACCGGGGGATATCAAGCTGGAAGTGCTGGATCCCAACGGCGCGCCGCTGGCTACCCTTGGTACCGCGCTGGCCGCTGACAACGGCGCCGACGCGCGCTTCACGCTGCCCGCCAATGCCCTGGCCGGCGGCTATACGCTGCGCTTCGACTACGGCGGCAACACCTACGGCGGTGCCTTCCGCGTGGCCGAGTACATCAAGCCGCATTTCGACGTGAATCTCGCGCTGGACAAGGCCGACTACGCTACCGGCGAGGCGGTCAAGGGCAAGATCCAGTTGCGCTATCCCGACGGCAAGCCGGTCAAGGACGCCAAGCTGTCCGTCAGCCTGCGCGCGCAGCAGGTGACGATGGTGGAGGGCGAGCTGCAATATGCCGGCCTGTTCCCGGTCAAGCTGGAGCAGCAGGAACTGACCACTGACGGCAGCGGCAATGCCGCGCTGGTGCTGCCTGCCGCCAAGGACCCGAGCCGTTACGTGGTGACGGTGTTCGCCAACGACGGTGCGGCCTATCGGGTCAAGGTCACGCGCGAACTGCTGATCGCGCGCGGCGCTACGCCGTACAAGCTGACGGCGCCGGCCAACTTCACCAACCCGGGCCAGAGCGTGACCTTCCAATTGCGGGCGCTGGCCGCTGCCGGGCAGGCATCGGCGCAGGCCCCGGCCAAGTGGGAGCTGGTGCGGCTGGAATCGCGCACCCGCAGCGAAGGCACGCTTGGTGCCGCTGCAAATGGCGCCGTGTCGTTCCCGGTCAAGTTCGACCAGCCTGGCTCGTACACGCTGTCCGTCAAGGACGGCGCCGGCAACCTGTTGGCCGCCGCCAGCCACTGGGTGGCGGGCGAGGGCCTGCAGACCGTGCCTGGCAATATCGAGATCGTGTTCGACCGGGACCGCTACCGCATTGGCGACACGGCCGAAGCGCTGGTGACGTTCCCGCTCGCCGTGGAAGACGCCTTGCTGACACTGGAACGCGACCGGGTGGAGCGGCGCGGCCTGCTGTCCAAGGGCGGCGACTGGCTCTCGCTGGAGAAGGTCGCCGACAAGCAATGGCGTGCGCGCATCAAGGTGGGCAACGATTTCAGCCCCAATATGACGTTCTCCGTGCTGTACGTGAAGGATGGCGACTACGTGTTCCAGAACGCCGGCATCGCGGTGGTGCAGCCCACCATCGAGCTCGCGGTCAAGAGCGACAAAGCTGTCTACGCCCCCGGCGAGACCGTCACGCTGGACCTTGCCAGCGCCTTCAACGGCAAGGCCGTGCCGGCCAATCTCACCGTCAGCGTGGTCGATGAGATGGTCTACGTGCTGCAGCCGGAGATCGCCCCGAGCATCGTCGACTTCTTCTACCATCCGCGCCGCAACAGCGTGCGCACCACATCCAGCCTGAACTTCATCGGCTACGACCTCGCCGTGTCGGGCCAGCCCGGGGCCGGTGGCCCTGAGCGCGGCCGCTATAACGAACGTGGCGTGAAGGTGCTGGAGCGCCCGCGCAGGGATGAGAAAGACACTGCCGCGTGGGAGGCCAACCTGCGTACCGGCGCCGACGGCCGCGCGCGCATGAGCTTCACCATGCCCGACTCCCTGACCCGCTGGCGCATCACGGTACGCGCGATGTCGGGCGACGGCATGGTCGGGCAGCGCACCGCCAGCATCCGGTCCGACAAGGGCCTGTATCTCAAATGGACCGGGCCGCAGCGCTACCGCGCAGAGGACGTGCCGCGCATCGACATGGTGGCCTTCAACCAGGGCGAGCAGGATGTGGCCGCGGACCTCGTGGTGATCGGCGCTGGCCTGAACGTCAACCAGAGCGTGACGCTCAAGCGTGGCGCCAACTACGTGCGCCTGCCGGTTGCGCAGGGCGCCTTGCAGGGCGGCGTGGTCAATGCCGAGATCAAGCTGCAAGGCAAGACGCTGGACCGCCTGCAGAGCACGCTCACGGTCGAGCCCACGGGCTGGCTCTCGCAGCGCGAGCTGACACTGCCGCTGGCCGGCGCCAACGCGGCGTTCAAGCTGCCGGCGGATGCGCAGGACGTGCGCCTGCGCTTTGTCGATAGCGCCGCCAGCCAGTTCGCCCGCGTGGCGGACGACCTGCTGGCCTATCCCTATGGCTGCACCGAGCAGACCGCCAGCCGGCTGATTCCGCTGGCACTGGCGCAGCGCAGCCTGGCGGCCACCGGCGCGGACACGGGCGGCGGCACCCAGGGCATCGACGCGCTGCTGCGCACCCAGCGCCAGCGCCTGGCGCTGCTGGCCGGGGTCAATGGCCAGTTTGGGTGGTGGGGCGATACGGTTGGCAATAGCGCGCTGCTGACGGCGTATGCCTATTACGCCGACTGGCTGGCAACGCGCGCCGTGGGCATCAGCCTGCCGCCCGATCACTGGAAGCGCACGCTGGAAGCCTACAAGCAAGCCATGAAGGAGCCGCTGCTGCACCGTACGCTCGCTCTGTGGTTCATCAACGAGATGGGCCTGCCGGTGGCCACGCAGCTCGGTGGCGTGGCCGGCGAGCTGGCCCGTTCCGGTGCCGACGCGCCTGGCGCGGCGGTGGGCGAAAGCCTGGTGTTTGCCGCGCCGGATTCGCCGCGAGGCCGCCGCGTGGCGACCGTGCTGGCCGCGCAGCTCTACAAGCAGATCGGCCAGCCGATGCCGGAGGGCCTTGCCGGCGCCTCCGATGCTGCGCGCCAGACACTGGCGGGCGATCCGTCGCCGCTGGTGCAGAGCCTGCTGCTGATGGCGGGCAAGGGTGCCGCCACCTCCGACGTGCAGGCGCTGCTGTCGCGCGCCGGCGCCGCCTCGCCCACGACCGACCGGGCGGTGACGCTGGTGTGGCTCAACAAGGCCCTTGGCGGCGGGTTGGGCCGCGGCCTGGCCGGCGAGGGAGACCCCGCACTGCGCGTGCCGCAGGGCAACTGGAAGGCCGCGCGCAGCCCGCTCGGCCTGCCCGAATGGCGTTGGAGCGGGTCGCAGCTGCCCGAGACCCTGGCGCTCACCGTACCGCAGAACATCGACGCAGCGTCGCAGTCGTTCAACACCAATGCGGTGGTGTCGTACCGCAGCCGCGCCCAGGAAGCGGCGCGCCTGCCGATCGGCATCGAACGCAAGCTCTATCGCCTGGTGCCCACCAGCGATGGTGCAGCAAAGGAGGGCAAACCAGCCGAAGCCGCGGCCGCGGGTACGGCCGGCCTGACGTTCTCGGCCAAGCCGGTCAAAGCGGGCGACAAGTTCGACAGCAACACGCTCTACGTCGACGAGATCGTGCTGAGCCCGCGCCAGGGCACGTACCGCTACGGCCTGGTCGAAGCACCGTTGCCGCCCGGCGGCGAGGTCGAGGGCACGACCTGGGGCCTGCGGATCGAGGGCTTGCCCGATCCGGACAACAAGGTCACCGGCCTGCAGCCGTTCCAGCGCGCCGTGACGTACGAGATGGGCATGCTTTCGTATCACCAGCCGGTAGTCTCGCTGGAGCGCCCGGTGGTGCTTCGCCAGTTGGTGCGCTTCTCGCTGCCGGGCAAGTTCAACCTGCCCCCGGTGCGCTACTTCCGCATGTACCAGCCAGATGCAAAGGCCCAGCAAGGCGATGGCAAGACGGCGGGCTTCCCGCTGACGGTGGAGTGAGGCGGGCATGAACGGGGCAGTGCGCGTGGCGGCAGGCCGTGCCTGGTGGCGGCGGCTCGCGGTGCTGGCCGCCGTGGGCGCGGCGTGCGCTGCGCCCTTGCTGGCTGCCACGCCAGCGCCCGCCGAGCCCCTGCGTTTTGCCCGGCTAACGGACGCGAACGCCCAGTTGTTCAGCCTCGACGCCAACGCCACAGCCCCCGCTGCCACGCCATTGCCTGCCAGCTTGCAGACCCCGTTGGGCAGCGTGTGGAAGCTGTTCGTCTACAGCTACCTGGCCGGCCGCGACAAACCTTCCGACGACTACACCTGCCGCGGCGGCGACCCGGAGGAGGTCTACTGCTGTACCGCCGGCCAGAGCATCGACCGCGAGCGTGCGCTGATCCAATCCTGCGGACGCTATTTCGAGCCACGGCGGCTGGGCTTGTCCGCAGCCGACTGGCGCCGTTTCTGGAAGGAAGCGGGCGCGCCCGCGTGGCTGCAGGACATGCAGGCGATGCAGCCCGCGCGCACCGTGGCGGTTGCCGATCTGCTGGCCGGACTGCATGCCGTGCCCCCGGCCGCGCAACAGGCCGCTGCCGCGACCCTTGTCTCGGTGTTGACGGTGGGCCGCGGCGAAGGCACGCTGGCCAACTATGGCAGCCTGCTGCGGGCCAAGACCTGGACCATGCCCGACCCCGCGCGGCCGGGCGCATCCATCGGCGGCGCGGCCGGCTGGCTTGCCGATGGCAGTCCCATCTGGCTGGGCGGCCCCGGCGCCAGCGCCAATGTGCTGCGCCGCGCTGCCCCACGCCTGCAGCCCCTGCTGGTCGCCGTGCCGGTGCACGATGACGGCGCCTGCGTGCTGGTCGACATGTTCGAGCGCTATCCGCTGCGCGATCTGCAAGCTGCCGGTGTGACGATCGGCGCCGGCGCAAGGCGCCAGGCCGTGCCGGATGGCCCGCTCAACGGCACCTACCGCGCCGAGTTTGCCAATGGCAACAGCCTGCGCGTGGAAAGCCGTGGCGAACTGACGCTGCTGCGCATGCCCGGCGCCGCGCTGCGCGTAGTAGGCCGTTTTGGCCTCAATGACTACGTGGCGCGCGTGGTCGAGCGCGAGGGCGACACCGCCGAGCCCGAGGCCGCCCGCGCCCTGGCGGTGGCCGCGCGCAGCTACCTGATCCAGCAAGCCACGCGCGAGCAAGGCTGCTTTCATATTGCCGACAGCAGCCGCACCCAGCGCGTGCTGCCGCGCGCGCCCACCGCCACGGCGCGGCGTGCCGCCGACGTGACCGATGCGCTGGTGCTGTCCGGCGTTGCCGTGCGTTATCACCACGACGTGGGCGGCCAGGGGCGCATGGCCTGGCTGGAAGCCCGGCGCGCGGCCGGGCAGGGGCAGGCCTTCGATGCCATCCTGGCCCGCTGGTGGCCCCAGGCCACGCTCACTTCATTCCAGAGCCCCGTGGCCGGCGATTGCCTGGCGGTGGCCAATGCGCGGCAGTGGCTGGCGCAGCGCGCGCCGCAGTGGGAGCGCCGGCTGGCGGCGGAGCCGGGGTATGAAACGCCGCCGCTGCCCGCCGTTTGCGAAGTGCGCGAAGGCCGCCCTTATGCCGACGCGCGCCGCAACCGGCTCTATATCCACCGGCTGGCCAGCGAGGACGACCGCATTGCCCTGGTCCACGAATATCTCCATCTTGCATTCGCCCGCCACCCGCGCGGGCAGGACGAAGGCTTTGTCGAAGCCATGGCGCGCAAGCTGGTACGTACGCAAAACCCATCATGACACTCACTCGCAACCTATCCAGCAAGCTGTCCCGCAACTGGCGCCGCACCATGCTGGCCGTAGCCTGTGCCGCGGCGCCGCTGGTGGCCACGGCCGAGCCGGTTGCCGAGCTGGACGGCCCGGTGGGCGGCTGGCGTCACGGCGGCTTGTCCAGCGAGCTCGAGCGCTATACCGCCGCCTATCCCAAGCCGCCGGTGGACCGCGGCGCGCAGAAGTACCGCACGCTGATCGAGGGGCGCCTGCGCAAGGCCGGCAAGGAGGGCCGCAAGCCGCCCACGCTGGTGGTCAACGGCACCGCCATGCCGCTGTATGCCGACGAGCAGGGACGCTTCGCGCGGCCGTGGGCGTTCGGCCGCGGCTCCAACAGCGTGGAGATCGTGTCCGCCGACGGCGCCACGCGCCAGCGCCTGCAGTTCTACGAGGCCGATGCCACCAAGACGCAGGCCAAGCTGCGCGCGGTGCTGACCTGGGACGATCCCAAGGCCGAGGTCGACCTCCATGTGATTTCGCCGGACGGTGGCCATGCCTTCTTTGCCAGCCCCTTGCTGCCGGAAGGCGGCGGACTGGACGTGGACAGCGTGGACGGCGCGGGGCCGGAGATCTTCTCGAGCGCGGCGCCGCGTCCCGGCGTGTGGTTGTTCTATGTGAACTACTGGGGCAATTTCAACGCCGACGGCTACAACTTCGAGAAAGGCAAGAACGATCGCGACCTGATCACCGCAAAGCTCACGCTGATCTACAACGAGAACACGCTCAATGAAAAGCGTGAGACGCTCGTTGTGCCGCTGCGAAAGCTGGGCGAGCTGGCGCTGATGAAGTCGGTGCGTTTCTGATTCGACACATCGATCCGTCACTGACGCCTGGCCAGAAGAGAGCAGCCGCAAAGAATACAGGAAGAAACCGTGGATATGCAGCACTTGCCGAAATTAGCCTTGATCAGCCTGACCCTGCCGGCACTGCTGCTGGCCGGTGCCGCGCGTGCCGACGGTGCCATCGAGTTCACCACGCCGCGCAACGGCTGGCGCAACTCGGCCGGTGACGCTTCGGCCTATACACAGGAAGTGCACTACCCGGCGGTGGCGGTTTCCACGCGCGCCGGGCAGGCCGCCAGCGCCATGATTGCCGGACGCATCCGTGCGGCGCCCAAGCCCGAGGCGGATGCCGCAAGCGCGGCGTCGAGCCCCGCACCCGGCGGGCGCGGGCGGCGCGGCGGCGGCTCGGTGGCGACGCTGGTGGTCAACGGTGTGGCGATGCCGCAGCGGGTCGAGGAAGATGGCCGCTTCTCGCGGCCCTATGCCTTCTCGGGCGGCAGCAACAGCGTGGAGATCCGCAGCGCACAGGGGGCCAGCAAGCGCGTGCAGTTCTACGACGGCTACCAGGGCAAGACCCGTCCGCGCCTGCGCGTGGTGCTGTCCTGGGACAGCGATCAGACCGACCTGGACCTGCATGTGGTGGCGCCCGACGGCCAGCACACCTTTTATGCGAATCGCGTGGCCAGCAACGGCGGCGCGCTCGATGTCGACGTCACCACCGGCTATGGCTCGGAGATCTATTCGATTGCCGCGCCACCGCCAGGCACCTACCTGGTCTACGTGAACTACTACGGCAGCGGTGCTGGCCCCGAGGCCATCACCGTGGCGCAAGTGGCGCTGATCACCGACGAAAACACGCCCAACGAACGCCAGCAGGTGTTCCGCGTGCCGATGCGCAAGCCCGGCGAACTGACGCTGGTCAAGTCCTTCGTCATGAAGTGAGCGCCGCCCCGAATCTCCCCCAATATCCCCAGCATCCCGGAATCTCCGGGATCACCCCGGAAGCCCAAACTCCCCCAATCCCCATGCAGCAGCAAAAGATCCTGTTCCTCAGTGTTTCCGCCGGCGCCGGCCACATGCGCGCCGCCGAAGCACTGCGCCTTACCGCTGAAGCCGATTTTCCCGGCGTGCAGACGCTTCACCTCGACGTGATGGAATATGTCCCGGCCACGTTTCGCAAGCTTTACACCGATTTCTACATCAAGCTGGTAAACAGCTATCCGGCCCTCTGGGGCATGCTCTACCAGCACACTTCCGAGGCCGACCCGGCCGCGCCGATGCAAAAACTGCGGCGCGCCGCCGAGCGGCTGAGTACGCGCGCGCTGCGCCGTGCGATTGACGAGTTCGCCCCGGATGCCATCGTCTGCACGCACTTCCTGCCCGCCGAGATCCTGATGCATGAGGTGCGCCGGCAGCGGCTGGCGGTGCCGGTATGGGTGCAGGTGACGGACTTCGACCTGCACGGCATGTGGGTGATTCCCCATATGACGGGGTACTTTGCCGCCAGCGAGGAAATCGCATTCCGCATGCGGGCCAACCGGATCGAGGCTGGCCGCATCCATACCACCGGGATTCCGGTGGTGCCGGCGTTTTCCCACCCCCAGGACCGCCAGGCCTGCGCGCGGCATTTCGGGCTCGATCCGGCACGGCGCACCATCATGCTGATGGGCGGCGGGGAAGGGCTCGGCGGCCTTGACGAGGTGGCCGGCGCGCTGATGCGGCTGGACCACGATTTCCAGCTGATCGTGCTCGCCGGACGCAACGATGCGGCGCTCGCGCGGCTCAAGATTCTTGCCGCCGCGCATCCCGGACGGCTCTTTCCCTTCGGATTTACCAACGAGGTGGAGCGCCTGATGGCGTGCTCCGACCTCGTCATCACCAAGCCAGGCGGCCTGACCACGTCCGAATGCCTGGCGATGGGCGTGCCGATGGTGGTCAATGCGCCGATTCCCGGGCAGGAAGAGCGCAATGCCGATTACTTGCTCGAGCAAGGCGCCGCGCTCAAGGCGGTCGATCTGGTATCGCTCGAATACCGGGTGCGCCTCTTGCTGGCGGAGCCGGCGCGGCTCGACCAGATGCGTGCGCGGGCTAGAGCACTGGGGCAACCGGCGGCGGCGCGCCGGGTGCTGCAGACGGTGCTCGGGCAATTGGCTCAGCGCGGCCAGCCAGCCGGCCCCGGCGGGCTGGCGGCGGCGGAGCGTTGAGATGCGCGCGCTGAACCTGTCCTCTTCGCCTCGGCCCGCTGGCCTGTCCTATCCGTCGCGGCATCCAATGGTGCTGGTGCTTACCGTGGCGTGGACCCTGCTGCTGGCCTATTTCTTCGCCAACGTGGAGATCCAGATCGAGGGCGCCGCGGGCTGGGCGGCCAACCTGCCCACCTGGCGCATCGAGCATCACTGGCTGCTGGATATTTTCTGGGGCGGGCGCCCGATGACGGGCTATCACGCGTGGGTATTCCCTTGCGTGGCGCTGTTCTTCCATCTTCCGCTGGTATTCGGCGGGCGCTGGAACTGGCGCGCCGAGGCGCGCGTGATCGCCTGCATCATGCTGTTCTGGATCAGCGAGGATTTTCTCTGGTTCGTGCTGAACCCGGCATTCGGGCTGGCGCGCTTCGCGCCGAGTTTCGTGCCCTGGCACATCCACTGGTGGGCCGGCGCGCCAACCGACTATTGGGTTTCGCTGGGCGTGGCGGCGGTGCTGCTCTGGCTGTCATGCCGGGTACCGGCGGGAAATCGTTACAGTTTTTAGGTAACGCCTGCAAATATGCTGTTTTGTACATATGTTGCGATGCAATGTGTGATCAATGCAACGCTTGCCCCCGCTTTGCGGCGGTGCATCGCGGCCCGTTTTGGTGCCATGCTGTTCCCTAGGAGTAGAATCCGGGCCTTGTGTACTTTGTAGCTCAACATTAGACATGCGAATGGCTGCCTCACCGGCTGCGACGGTGGTCGTCAACGAGGCGATTTGGCAATGGAAAC
>NZ_JBIUHC010000226.1:0-12740 GCF_044627735.1 Cupriavidus sp. CuC1
AGACAAAAAAGTAGGTCGCCTCCCCGAAGGGGAGGTGAAACTGCAGTTGCCCTTGACGTTAAGCCATTGAATTTGAAGCTGATTTTGCAGTTGCAGTTGCAGTTGCAGTTGCAGTTGCAGTCAAAGCCCCCTCCCCCCTCACCCCATCATCGCCTGCGGCAACCTCCCCCCCACCCAGTTGCGCTCCTGCTCATAAGCATGCGCCAGCCGCAGCACCGACAAATCATCCCTCGGCCGCCCAATCAACTGCATCCCCATCGGCAACCCCTGCGGCCCGAATCCAACCGGGACGCTGATCGCGGGGCACCCCGACAGCGTCCACGGAAAGACCACTTCCATCCAGCGATGATAGGTATCCATCTCGCGGCCGGCGATCTGTTTTGGCCAGGGCTGGTTCACATCGAACGGGAAGACTTGCGCCGTGGGCACCGCGATATAGTCGAACTGCTTGAACACGCCAAGCAGCGCTTGATACCAGGCGCTGCGCTCCATGCTCGCGGCATAGATATCGCTTGCGCTGAGCTTGAGCATGCCCTCGATCTCCCAGATCGCGGAGTCCTTGAGCAGCGCGCGCTTGGCCGGGTCCTGGTAGAAGGGCAACATTCCGTTGCCGACCAGGAAATGACGGTGCACCAGCCAGGTCTTCCATAGCCGCTGCGCAGAGAACGGCGGCTTGATCGCTTCCACCCCCACGCCAAACGCCGGGAAGGCCTTGAGTGCATCCTCGCACAGCGGCAGGATGCCGGCTTCCATGGGCAGGTAGCCGTCCCAGTCGCCCAGCCATGCCACGCGCTTGCCCTTGAGGTTGGCCTTTAGCACGTCGGCCACATTGGCCGGGGTGAGCGTGGCAAGCACCGGGTCTTGCGCGAGCGCCTGCGGCGTGCGCGCATCGGGGCCGGCCTGCGTGGCCAGCAGCAGGGCCACGTCGGCGACGGTGCGTGCCATGGGCCCTTCGTAGCCGAGTTGCTGGATAAAGACTTCCGGGGCGGGGCCGTAAGGCACGCGGCCGGCCGAGGGACGCATGCCGTAGACGTTGCAAAAGCCGGCCGGGTTGCGCAGCGAGCCGCCGAAGTCGCTGCCGTCCGCTACCGGCAGCATGCGCAGCGCCAGCGCGGCGGCCGCGCCGCCGCTGCTGCCGCCGGCGGTGCGGCTGGCGTCATAAGGATTGCGGGTGGCGCCGTAGACGGGGTTGAAGGTTTGCGAGCCCAGGCCGAACTCCGGCGTGTTGGTCTTGCCGATCAGCACGGCGCCGGCGCCGCGTGCGCGTTCCACGATGATGGCATCCACCGTGGGCACATTGTCCCGAAAGATCGGCGAGCCGAAGGTGGTGCGGATGCCGCGCGTGAGCGCCAGGTCCTTGGGCGCTTGCGGCATGCCGTGCATCCAGCCGGCGGAGCGTCCGGCGGCGAGGGCCTGGTCGCAGGCGGTGGCTTCCTGCAGCAGCACTTCGGGCTCACGCAGCGCGACGATGGCGTTGGCGCCGGGATTCACTCGTGCAATGTGGTCCAGGTAGGCCGCCATGACTTCGCGGGCCGACAGCTTGCGGGCATGGATTTCGCGCGAGAGTTGCCACGCCGGCATCATCACGATGGGATTCGGGCCGCCAGCCGTGGTGCCGGGACCGGATGCGCTCGATGCGCCCCCCTTGCCGGCGGGCGCCGCTGCGCTGGCGCTGCTGGCAGCCACGCCCGCGGCGATGCCGGCCAGCGTGGCGCCTGCCAGGTGGCCCAGCAAATGGCGCCGCGAAGGTTGCCCGGGGGCGGGGCTGTTGACGGCGTTGCGCGCATTGTCGCTATCACGGTCGGTAGTGCCTGTGGGGGTCATCGTGTCGTTCCTCGTTCCTGTTTTTTGTCCTGCGTGTGCTTGTCTGCGTGAGTCTGTCACATTGTCCCGGGACTCGCGCGGGCGGTCTGGTCCGGCGTGGCCGTCGAACCACCGCCCAGGATCTCGGCGCGGTGCGCGCTCACGTCATCGAGCGGCTGGCGGCGATAGCGGCTCACCTCCTCGGTGCTGAATGCCGGCACGTCGTGGCGGCCGGTGAGCGCGGGCATCAGCCAGTTCATCAGCCCGGCGATCTCTGCGTCGCTCAACGCGGAGGCCGAGGTGCCCGGCACCTGGATCAGGAACGCGCGCCCGGCCGGCGTGGCAAGCAGCAAGGGCACGGTCTCGCGCATGTCGGGGATGCCGGCCGAGGGCTTGCCGCGGGCATCGGGCTGGTGGCAGCCGGAGCAGTGCAGCAGGTAGTTGTCGCGCGCGTGGCGCAGCTCTGCCTGCGCGTTCGCGGTCGTGGCTAGCGTGGCCAGCGCTAGCAGGCCCAGGCCGCGTAGCGCTGCCAAGCGCAAGGTGCGTGCTCTGCGCGATGCCATGTTACTGCCCCGCCTCGCGCAGCTTGCGCACGGCGCCAGGCGTCTTGCGCTCGGCGCGTGCGCGGGCCAGCGCATCGGCGCCTACCGCTTGCGCCGGCGCGCCGTTGCTCAATGCCAGCCACGACAGCACGGCGGCCAGCGATTCGTCCGGGAGCGTGGCGAAGCTGGGCATGACGCCGTTGAACGACTGGCCCTGCGACTGGATCGGGCCAGCCAGGCCATGGGTCAGCACATTGGCCAGGTAGGCCTGCCCCGCCGGTGTGGCGAGCCGCTCGCGCAGCGCGCCGGCCAGCGGCGGCGCCACGCCGGCAATGCCCGATGCATCGGCGTTATGGCAAGCGGCGCAGTGGGTGCCGAACAAGGCCTTGCCCTGGTCGGCCAGCGAGTCGGCAAGGACCGCGCTGGCGGGCGCCACGCATGCCAGGCATGCCAGGCACTGAGCCAGCTGTGAGGAAGGCAGCTTCATTCCTGGACTCCGAGAATGATCGAGGTGGTGCAATGGAACATCGTGCTGTCGTTGCTCATGCACCAGTTCACGTCGTTGTGCACGCCCAGCCGGTAGCCCGGCCGCTCGCGCTCGTTGGTGTTGCACTCGCAGCGCCCGCAGGTGGTCTTGCCGCAGCAATCGTTGTAGCTGACCATGTAGTCTCGTCCGTCGGCGGGGTTGTGGCAGGTGCCCACCCATGACACGCGCGAGGGCTCGGTGCCCGGCGGGCAGGTGGTGGAACTGCCGCCGCAGCACGAGCACAGGAAGCCATCCACCGCGCAGTACTTCCAGTAGTCGCAGGCGGTTTCGTCCTGCGCTTGCGGGCCGGCGGCCTTGCCGGCTTTACTGCCATGCGCGCCGGCCGCGTGCGCGCTGCGGTCGAAGGGCAGCACCGGCAGCGCCATCGTGCCCACCATGGCCTTGCCGAGCGTGGCCAGCACGCTGCGCCGGCCCGTGCGCTGCGCCGCGCGCCGGGTCTGGTGTTCGAAGAATCGGTCAATCCACATTGTGTTTCTCTCCCCTGCCGTCAGGCACGCGTTTCCAGGAACTGCTGCACCGAGCCCACGTTCAGGTCCATCGCGGTGAACAGGCTCTCCAGCTGCTCACGCGAATTCACCAGGCCCTTGGCGCGCAGCGTGCCGCGCTCGTCCATCAGCACGCCGTAGGGCAGCTTGCCTATCTGCAGGTGCATGCCGAGCTCGGGCGAGAGCACATAGGGGAAGGCTTCCAGCCCGGCCTGGCGCAGGAAAGCCAGATGCTCGGGCTGTTCGCCGTCGGAGGCGAGCACCACGCGCAGCCAGCCGGCCTCGCTGGCCTGCATCGACTTGAGCACCGGCAGCAGCTTCTTGCAGACCGGGCAGGTGGGCGAGAGAAAGAACAGCAGCGTGCTGCGCGCCTGCGCGCCGCCCACCGCCACCGGGCCGCCGCGCACATCCTGCAGGGCAAAGGGCGGCAGCGCCTCGCCCACGCGCGGGCCGGCGTCGATCACCAGCGCGCCCATCGGCGCGACGCGTTCAAACAGGATGCCGACCTGGCGGGCCAGCGCATAGAAGCCGAAGAGCAGCGCCAGCACGGCGATCCACAGCAAGATATTGGCAATCACAAGGGCAGTCATGGGAGTCTCACGAGAAGGTGGAATGCGTAGGGTGGCTGGAAGCCAGGCCGCCGGAGTGGTGCGTAGCGCGGTCGGCATTAACCAGCAATTGCGTGGCGCCGAGCCAGAGCAGCAACAGCGCGAGCGCGCAGAAGCCGGCGGCCAGGGCGTCGAGCAGCGTGAACGCACGGGGTGCCGTGTCGGCCGCCAGCCCGGCGGCAGTGATCGCGGCCAGCACCAGCACGGCGAGCAAGCCAAGGTTGCGCAGCAGCAGCCCCTTTGATAGCCGCAGGCTGTCGGCGTCGCTGCCGCAGCCGCAGCGGATGTCGCGCCGCCCGCGCAGCAGGTTGATGCCCACCGCGCCGCTGGCTAGCGCCACCACGCACGCCGCCAGCAGCGCCGCGCCCGGGTGCAGCGGTGCGGCCACCAGCGCCGCCACGCTGGCGGTCTCGGCGCCCACGTAGGCAAGCGCCACCCAGCGCGACCAGGCGTCGGGCACCAGCCGGTAGGCACTGACGGCGCCCCAGAAGCCGGAGAAGTCGCGCAGCTTGGGCCACAGGGCATGCGCCAGTACCAGTGCGGCGGCGGCGGAACATGCCGCCACCACGACCGGATCGCGCAACACGTTGGAGACCACGGCGGCGGCGCTCATTGGTGCAGCTCCAGCTGCACCGCGTTCTCTGCCACCTGGTCAAGGCGCGCCACCGGCTTGAGGCCCCGGGCCGGGTCCAGCGACACCACGCCGGCCTTGGCGGCATCCAGCACATACAGCGTTGGCTGCGGCCCTTGCGTGATGGTGAGCGCCAGCGCGTTCTGCCCCGGCGCGCGGGCGATGCGCTTGTGCTGCGCCAGGTCGATGGTCCAGATCTCGGCGGCGGGGGTCTTGTGCGATCCCTCCTTGCTGCGCGGATGCATGCCCAGGTACAGGCGGCCGGTGGCGGCGTGCAGCGCGAACAGCTGGTAGCCGCCCGGCTTCCAGCCCGCCTTGCGGTCCGCTGCGTCCAGCACGGGCCAGGGCTGCGCGAAGGCCGGCGTCTCGCCCGAGAGATCCGCGCTGTAGACGTTGCCGTTGAAGGACACGAAGGTCAGCGTGTTGCCCACGCGCCCGCTGTGCAGGAAAACCGGGTCGGCGTCGGGATCGAACATGCGCGCGCTGCGCTTTTGCCCGCTGGGCTGGCCGGCGGCGTCATGCGTCACCGTCAGCATCGTGCCGTCGCTGCACAGTGTGCGAAAACGCTGGCTGGAAGCTTCGGTGGCAAACACGCCCCAGCAGCCGGGGGTTTGTGCCTCCGCCACGAACTTGCCGGCCTGCAGGTCGACGATGCTGACCGAGGTGGCGGGCGTGGCGTTCTGCACGTAGAGGAAATGCCCGTCGGCGGATACGGTGGCGATGCCCCGGTAGTTCAGCGATTGCGCATGCTTGGGCGGGATCACGATCTCGCTGCGGTAGGCCAGCGTGGCGGTGTCGTACAGGCTCACCACGTCGGTGCGCTCCCCGCGCGCCAGCCGCGAATAGAAGGTGGAGATCACATACAGCGTGCCCTTGTCCGGCGACAGCACGCTCTGGCCGCCGAAGGCGGTAGGCACCAGCCCCAGGTAGCGCATGCGCTTGCCGTCCACCACATGCAGGCGACCGTCCACCATGTGCTTGAACGCCACATCGGAGATATAGAGCCGGCCGTCATCGGCGGGCGCGAGTGGCTGGACGGAGAGGGTTTCCGGCTGCAGCTCGGCGGCATTGGGGGCGTCATTGGGTGCGGCAGTGGCTGGTATGGCGAGCGCGCTCAACATCGTCGCTGCCGCCACTATCCGTACCGCGCCGGGCCGTCGCGTGATGGCCCTGGTGCTTACCTCGTTCACTGGATGGCTCCTTGGGATGCGCTTTGCAATGGGGCCAGTCTACGAACGGGGGTGGTGCGGGCGTTATCCGAAATCGGCAACGGCGGCACGGGGATATTCACCAATGCCGGCCGGGCGGCGGCAGTGGCCGGCGCCTTTCGTGATGGCGGCTTGCGGTGCACGGCGCCCGGATGCCATGGCGGGCGCGCCTGCCGGCGGTGCGCGCCATTCGTCGCCACGGCGAAGCTGCACTGCGGTCGTGCGCGCAGGGCTGTGCGGGGGCCAAGTGCCAAGGCGCAGGCTTATCCGTTTTCGGAAACGGAGCAGAATAGGCGGTGAGGCCGAAGATGGAGAAGGCGATGTAGCCGAGGCGGCCAAAGTGGCCCCAGAGCTGCCCCGGGGCAGCCCCGGGGCAGCTCCAGGGCGGGCCAACGCCGTCACCGTGCTACGATCCGCGCCTATTACGGAGAATGAAGATGTTTTTTACTTGCCAGAACCAGTCGTGCCAGACGCGTTGGGACCCCAAGGACGTGACGGTCAAGGATGAAGGCCAGGGCCCGCTGTTTCGCTGCCCGGTGTGCAACTCCCGCAACCCGGTCGTGCCCCAGCGCAAGTCCGACGGCAGCATCGTCTACAAGCAGCGCAACCGCTAAGGGGCTGCTTAAGCCGCTTGAATTGATCCAGGCCTCTCATGGCCTGTTGACGCCCGACTGGCCACGCCGGCTAGCGGCGCGTGGCCCGGCGCTCAGCCGCCAGCCCGCTTGACGGTCATCCCGCGCTGCTTGAGTTTTTCCATCACCGTGTCGCAGTGGTCGCCCTGGATCTCGATTACGCCGTCCTTGACGGTGCCGCCCGAGCCGCAAGCGGCCTTCAGTTCCTTGCCCAGTTGCGCCAGCGCCAGCGCGTCCAGCGCCACGCCGCGCACCAGCGTCACCCCCTTGCCCTTGCGGCCCTTGGTCTCCCGCGACACCCGCACGATGCCGTCACCTTGCGCGACCGGCTGGGCCTTGCCGCACGTGCAGGCCGCCAGCGCATTGCCGCAGCCGGGGCACATGCGGCCGTGTTCGGTGGAGTAGACCAGCGAGCTGGCGGGTTTTGGGTGAGACATGACAGGGATTCCGGGTGACGGGCTGGCTGGCGCAGCCCGGGGCAGGCAGCGTACGACAAGCGCGCGGCGCCTGCAAGGGGGCGCGGAACCGCTCAGGTGCGGCTTGCAGCCCGTGGCAGGCGCTGCGCGCCTGATTATTCGCTCACTCGCCGTAGCTCTGCCCCCGCGCGATCAGTTCCGGCGTGCCGATCACGCCGTTCAGCCCGTCGAAATCCAGCATGGCATCGCGCATCGGCGCGGTGGTGCCGTGCTCGAGCAGGCTGCCGTAGTAGCGCTTCATCTGCGCGCCGATGAAGCGCACCACGCCACCCGGGAAAATCACGATCCGGAAGCCCTTGCCGGCGAGTTCGGCGGCGCTCTGAACCGGCGTCTTGCCGCCTTCCACCATATTGGCCAGCAGGGGGATGCGCCCGGCAAAGCGCGCGCAGACGCGCGCCATGTCTTCCTCGGTGCGCAAGGCTTCGATAAACAGCGCGTCGACCCCGCATTCCACATAGGCCTCGGCGCGATCGATCGCCGCATCCAGTCCTTCGATGGCCACCGCATCGGTACGGGCAAGGATCAGGGTTCGCGATGAGGCGCGCGAGTCCAGGGCCGCTTTCAGCTTGCCGCACATCTCGGCTGTTGCGACCACGCGCTTATTGTCCAGGTGGCCACACCGCTTGGGAAAGGTCTGGTCCTCGAGCTGGATCATGGCCGCGCCGGCGCGTTCCAGCGTGCGCACGGTCCGGATCACGTTGAGTGCATTGCCGTAGCCGGTATCGGCATCGACGATCAGCGGCAGGTCAACGCGGTCGGTGATCCTGCCGACGATATCCACTGTCTCGGTGGCGGTGGTCAGGCCGACGTCGGAGCGCCCGAGCTGCGTGTAGGCCACGGCGGCGCCAGACAGGTAGAGCGCCTCGAATCCCGCCTGCGCGGCGACCAGCGCCGAGAACGCGTCGTAGACGCCGGGCACCAGCAGCACGCGCGGTTGGCGCAGGCGGTCGGCGAGGGATGGAGTTGTCATTGTGTTTTCCAGGGGTGGTGGCCATTGGTAGCCGGTTTAATGGGGGCTCAATGCCTGATTGTCAGGCAATCTTGGTATGGGTGACGGCGACCACCTTGGCCCAGCGATCGATCTCCTTGCGCACGAACTGGGAGAACTCCTGCGCGCTGCTGCCCACCGGCACCAAGCCTTCGTTCTGCAGGCGCTTGCGCATGGCCGGCGAGGCCACGCCGGCGCGCGCCGCTTTTTCGATCTGCTGGACCAGGTCGGCCGGCATGCCGGCCGGGCCGAACAAGCCGTACCATGAACTGTAATCGAAGCCTGGCAGCACATCGGCGATCGGCGCTACATCGGGGAACGCCGGCAGGCGTTGCAGCGTGCTCACGCCAAGCGCCTTCAGCTTGCCCGCGCTCAGCAAAGGCTGCACGGTGGCCACATTGCTGAGCAACAGGTCCGCCTGGCTCCCCACCACATCGGCCACGGCAGGCCCCGCGCCTTTGTACGGCACGCTGACGATATCGACGCCGGCTTCGGCCTTGAGCATTTCGCCCGCGAGATGGTTGGCGCTGCCGACGCCGGCCACGGCGAGGCTGAGATGGCCGGGCTGCGCCTTGGCCAGTGCGATGACTTCGCGCAGATTGCTCACCTTGAGCGAAGGCCGGGCGACCAGGATCAGCGGGGAGTTGGCGACCAGGCTGATGGGCGTGAAGTCCTTGAGGGTGTCGAACGGCAGCTTCTGGAACAAGGAGGGATTGATCGCATGGCTGGTGTAGCTCAGCAGCAGCGTGCCGCCATCGGGCTCGGCCTTGGCGACCGCGCCCGCCGCGATATTGCCGGCCGCACCCGGCTTGTTGTCGACAATAAACGTGTGCCCCAGCCGGTTTTCCAGCTCCACGGCGAGCGAGCGAGCCACAATGTCGGTGCCACCGCCCGGCGTGGCGCCGACCAGCAGCTTGGTCACGTTGGTCGCCGCCCTGAGCTCGGGCGGGAGCATGAGGGCTGCGGATAGCAGCGCCAGGAAGTCACGTCGTTGCATGTTGTCTCCGTCATCTTGTTATATGGCGCCGGCGGGGTCGAACCCGCCGCGCGTGGGCTTGCCGCCTGCTATGTCAGTGCTGCGGTGTGTCAGCGCATCAGTTCGTCAACGCCTCGCCGGGCGCGGCGGGAGCCCAGGCCCGCAAGGGCATTCCAACAGCTGCGGCCTGCCGGGCTTCAAACGCAACAAAGGCGGCCGGCATCGCGCTGCCGCGCAGCCCGCCCCTGACCGCGCCGGCACGCGTGTCGCCGAAGTACACCGCCCAGTCGTCCGGCAGTGGCTGCGCCGACGGCACCGCCAGCCACAGCCGCAGCAGGTGGCGCTTGCGGTCCATCTCCTCATAGTCTTCAAAATTGGTCCGCGAGTGGATGGTGACGTAGTTGTTCAGCAACTGCATGTCGCCCGGCTCGAGCGACATGGAAAAGCACAGGCTCGGGTCCGTCATCAGTTCGTCCAGCAAGTCCAGCGCCTCATGCTGCGCGGTGGTCAGCCGCGGCACGGTGTCGAAGTCCGCCTGCGCGGCGACGATGTTCTTGCGGTTGGTCCGCAGCGCAAAGCAGTCCGGATGATTGCCAAGGATCGTCAAGGCATAGTACGGGGGCTGCGCGGGATCCTGCGCGCCCTGGTAGCTGAAGTAAAAGGGCGCTCGCAGCACCGCCTCCAGGTCCGGCCGCCTGCGGATGAACGCATCGCGCAAGGCCATCGAGCTGACCACCTTGCTCTCCCCGCCGCTCTTTGCCGCGCGCCGGCACAGGAGGGCAACCACGTCGCTGGAGTCGCAATGGAAATCCAGGCCGGCGTTGGTGTTATAGCCGCGCCCGTTCCTGGTCTTGTAGGCGGCGCCGATATCGCGCACGTCATTGAGGAAATCGCTGGCGCGGTTCTGCGTGCGCGCCACGCCCATGTGCAAGCCCATGCCCCAGTAGGCCAGGCGCGTGTCGTCCTCGGTCCAGCGGTCCACCGGAAAGCCCTTGAGCAGGCACATGCCCCAGCGGCCTTGCGTGGCCTGGACCGCCCGCTTGAGCGCGCCGCCTGCGGCTGCGTCCAGCGGGAAGTCCGCCTGCGTCATGTCGAGAAACGGCTTGCGGCAAGCCTTGGCGTGGGCCAGGGCGGCATCGATGCTCGCCACCTCCTGCGCGCTCAGGTGCTGGATCCATGAGGCGTCGCTGGCGGCTTCCGAGGCGGTCCAGGCCACAGGGTTGAAGGCGGTCATGGTGTCTTTGTCTCCGTTGGATTGCTTTGGATTGCTTTGGATGCGCGGGATTGCTTGGATCCGTGCGATTAGTCTAAGCTTTCGTGGAGATAAGAAGTAGTGACGATATTTCGAAGTCTTGATAAGGAATATTGATGAAGCTGGAGGCGTTTGCGACACTGCGCTCGGTGATCGAGGAAGGTTCGTTTGCGGCCGCCGCAAGCGTGATGCATCTCACGCCCAGCGCGGTGAGCATGCAGATGAAGCAGCTGGAGCTTTATCTAGGGCAGGCGCTGTTCGATCGCTCCGGCTTGCAGGTTCGCCCGACGGCCGCCGCGCACGAGGTGGTGGCATCGATGCGCGGGGGGCTGGACTACCTCAATGCGCTGCGGCGGCGCACCATGGTGGCCATCGACGGCACGGTGCGTCTGGGCGTGATCGAATCGATCCAGCCGGTGCTGTTGCCCGGCACGCTGCGTTACCTGAAGGATCGCTACCCGCGGCTGGCGGTGCGCCCCACGCGCGGGCGCAGCGCGGGGCTGATGGATGCCGTCAAGGCGGGGCAACTGGATGCGGCGGTTGTGGCCCAGCCCGAAAAAGGCCGGCTGTCCGGCTTGCGCTGGCATCCGCTTACGCAACGGGAAATCGTGCTGATCGCCCCGCCCGGCGAGCGCGCCAGTTCGGTGTCAACGCTGCTGCACAAGCACGACTGGATCCGGTACGACCGCAGCACGGTCACCGGGGCGATGGCGGCGCGCTATGTCCATGCCTGCTTGCCGGGCAAGCGCAGCGCGCTGGAGCTCGACAGCGTGCCGGCCATCGTCGCCATGGTCAGCGCCGGGCTTGGCGTCTCCCTGGTGCAGCTGATGGACCCGGGCATTTGCCAGATCTATCCGGTGCGGATCATCCGACTGGGCAGCGAGGTGCCCACGCTGCAGATTTCACTTGTCATCCGCAAAGCCGATGAGGACAGCCGCTTGCTGCTGGCGCTGCGCGAGGCCATGACGGCCACGCTAGGTGCCCGCGCCGCGCCGTGATCGGCGAGACGCGCCATGTCCATACATTTGGGATCGAGATTGTCAGAGCGAAGGAAGCCCGGCCTTCGTTGAAGGCGCTCGCAAGGCGCGCGATGTCTGCATCGGGCCCTGGTGCTTGACGGTGGAGCGCTTATGCAGCGCCCCTTGCGCACTGTCGATGGCGCAGCCTAGCGCCCGGCAGGGCTCCCGTAGAATGCACCAGTGCGGGGATTCGAAACGATGTAGGTATTGCGTCTTGCCCAAGTCTGGGCGGCCATGAAGACTTCGGGCTCGCGCTGGCTCCAGTCACTCGTCATGAGTGGTGCAGCTTCCTGCTCCGTCGTGGCATACACGACGGCCTGGTGAAGGGCGGCCCGGCCTTGGCTTCCTGGAATGGTAATGGTGCGAATCGTCACGCGCATCGTCAAAGGCCTCAACGTGTTTGGACTGCAAAGTATGGCGGCCTTTCAAGGACAGTATTGTGACAGCGTAGTGTCCTTATCTGCCCTGAAAGGCTGCGCCATGGGGCGCTTGGCGAAGCCGGGAGAATCTGGTTTGCGGCCTCGCGGTGGATAGGGTGCAGCTATCCACGATCATACGCGCAAGCACTAATCGGGCCAACGACATCTGTTGTGGCGCGCCGACAGGCTGCGCGCAGCCTGCGGGATGCGGCAGCACAATGTTTCCAACTGGAATATTTGTACTTGGTACTGGCGACCAAGGCCTACAGCGCGCTCTTGTCGATCGCAATGCCCAGCTCGCCCGCCATGCGCTCCACCAGCGCCTGAAGCCGGTTCACCTTCTCGGCCAGTTCCTTTTGCTCGGCTTTGAGCGCCTCGAACTCGGAGGGCGAGATGTTGTCGTCGGTGCCGCCGCGCTCGGTGATGTCATCGACGCTGACCTCGCCGCACAGCAGGTGCATCCAGCGGTTTTCGCGTCCGCCGGGAGCGCGCGGCAGCTTGACGACGAAGGGTGGCTCGGCGGCGGCCAACTCGTCCAGGAACACCTCGACCGACGAGATATCGGCAAATGCGTGCAGGCGCGCGGAGTTCAGCCGCAGCTCCGCGGCCGTCTGGGGCCCGCGCAGCAGCAGCGTGGTGAGCAACGCGACCGACTGGCTCGGCACGCCCAGCACGCGTTTCATGTTTTGCTCGAAGCGCGGCACGCGGCTGCTGCTGCCTTCCATGGCCAGGCTCAGGCGTTTCAGGCCATCAATGGCGGTGAGGATCTCGGCCTCGGAGGCATTCATCACCGGCGCGCGCGCGGTCTTCTGGTTGCAGCCGGATGTCAGTGCATTGAGCGACAGCGGATAGGTGTCCGGCACCGTATGCTGCTTCTCGACCAGCACGGCCAGCACGCGCCCTTCAAGCTGCGTCAAGGAACGGATGGCTGGGCGTGCGTGGGTGTCGGAATTGGGATTCATGAATCGTATCGCTAGGTGAAGCTGCTTGCTCGGGGTGATGCACTGATGGGCTGATCAGCTGAACCACTGGCCTACTGATCGTGCGCCAGCCGGGAGCGCCTTGTTTGGTGGACATTTGACGTCCTCCCCGTCCTAAAGGACGGGGATTCCTACTACTAGCGATGCACGTCCGCATCGGAGAATGTTTAGCGC